>NZ_JBICJR010000009.1:0-64937 GCF_043103245.1 Pseudomonas sp. YQ_6 | reverse complement strand
GATCGCACCCACCCGTAGGCGCGGGTTCACCCGCGAAGAGGCCGGCACAGCCACCAATAGGCTGCTTGATATTTTAAACACCCGCAGCCTATGTTGTTGTCAGCCTACAACAACAAGGACAAGCGTCATGAGCACTGCTCAGCTCCAGGGCATCGATGAAATCGAATGCGTCACCCCCGACCTCAACGGCGTCCCGCGCGGCAAGGTGATGACCGCCGACGGCTTCCTCGAAGGCCGTCGCCTGCAGATGGCCCGGGGTGTGCTGCTGCAGTGCATCATGGGCGGCTACCCAGCGGCGAAATTCTACGGCAGTGATGACGGCGACCTGGCACTGGTGGCCGAACCCGGTCAGGTCCACCGCCTGCCCTGGAGCGATGACGGCCGCGCCTTGGCCATCTGCGATGCCAACGAGCTGGATGGCCGGCCCTCGGCATTGTCCACCCGGGGCCAGCTGAAGGCCGTGATAGCCCGCTATGCGGCACTGGGCCTGGCGCCGGTAGTGGCAACCGAGCTGGAGTTCTTCGTCTTTGCCCCCAACACCGACCCGCAGCAACCGTTCCTGCCGCCTGTAGGCAGCGATGGCCGCCGCGAGCTGGGCCATTCGGCGTTCAGTGTCAGTTCCAACAACGGCCTGCGCCCGTTCTTCAAGGAGGTGTACCACTGCATGGCCGCACTCGGCCTGCCACGTGACACCTTCATGCACGAAATGGGTGTCAGCCAGTTCGAGATCAACCTGCTGCACGGCGACCCGCTGCTGTTGGCCGACCAGACCTTCCTGTTCAAGCACCTGCTAAAGGAAGTGGCGCTCAAGCACGGGCTGACCGTGGTCTGCATGGCCAAGCCGCTGGCGCGTACGCCCGGCAGTTCCATGCACATTCACCAGAGCCTGGTCGAGGTCGGCAGCGGGCGTAACGTGTTCAGTGACGAGCAAGGCCTGCCGACAGACACCTTCCACCATTTCATCGGCGGGTTGCAGGCGTGCATGGCCGACTTCACCGCCCTGTTCGCGCCCAACGTCAATTCCTACCAGCGCCTGTGCCACCCCTATGCCTCGCCGAACAATGCGTGCTGGTCCGAGGACAATCGCGCCGCTGGCTTGCGCATTCCGGCCAGTGCGCCGGTCGCGCGACGGGTGGAAAACCGCCTGCCTGGCGCCGATGCCAACCCGTACCTGGCCATTGCTGCCAGCCTGGCCGCCGGGCTGCATGGCATCGAGCAGCGCTTGCAGCCATCGCCAGCCATCCAGGGCGAATTCGAAGTACCCGAACACCTGAGCCTGCCGTGCACGCTGCACGCGGCCCTTGAAAGGCTCAAGCGCAGCACGCTGGCGCGGGAACTGTTCGGCAGCGAGTTCATCGAAGGCTACATTGCCAGCAAGACCCTTGAGCTGAGCGATTTCTTCGACGAGATCACGCCGTGGGAGCGCCGGGTCCTGGCGGCACAGGCCTGAGCGCGACACAACCTGCACCGGGCACGCCCCCGCAGTGCCAAATAGCTGTCGGGGGGCCTGCGCCAGGCGGTTTTTGCCTTTATGCTGCTAGCACCCAAAACTGCCACCTGACCAGGGAGCTCCACGGGACGTATGCGAAATGTATGGAAGCCGTTTCAGTCGTTGTATTTCGCCGCGCTGATGATGTTGATCGGCTCGGGCCTGCTCAGCACCTACCTGGCCCTGCGCCTGGCTGCCGACCACGTCGACAGCCTCTGGGTGGGTGCGTTGATGGCGGCCAACTACTTTGGTCTGGCGGTTGGCGGCAAGGTTGGCCACCGGCTGATCGGACGGGTAGGGCACATACGCGCCTATGCTACCTGTGCCGGTATCGTCGGCGCTGCGGTGCTCGGCCATGGCCTGACCAGCTGGCTGCCGGCCTGGGTCGGGCTGCGCGTGATCGTCGGCCTGGGGATGATGTGCCAATACATGGTCATCGAGAGCTGGCTCAATGAGCAAGCCGATGTGAAGCACCGGGGCGCGGTGTTCAGCGGCTACATGATTGCCTCGTACCTGGGGCTGGTGCTTGGCCAGTTGATTCTGGTGGTGCACCCGCAGCTCGGCCCTGAGTTGCTGATGCTGGTGGCAATGTGCTTTGCCCTGTGCCTGGTGCCCGTGGCGATGACCCGGCGTATTCACCCGGCGCCCCTGCGCCCGGCACCGATGGAGCCGAAGTTCTTCATCAAGCGCGTGCCGCAGTCGCTCAGTACGGTTTTGGGCTCGGGGCTGATTGTCGGCTCGTTCTACGGTCTGGCGCCTTTATATGCGTCAAGCCAGGGGATGAGTACCGAGCAGATCGGTCTGTTCATGGGTAGCTGCATTTTTGCCGGCCTGCTGGTGCAGTGGCCGCTGGGCTGGTTGTCTGACCGTTATGACCGGGCGGTGCTGATTCGGAGTGTGGCAGTGGGGCTGGCGCTGGCGGCTGCGCCATTGGCAATACTGCCCACTGTGCCGCTGGAGTTGCTGTTCGGTATCGGCTTCCTGATCTCGTTGCTGCAGTTTTGCCTGTACCCGCTGGCGGTTGCCTTTTCCAATGACCACGTGGAAAGCGAGCGCCGGGTATCGCTGACGGCGATGCTGTTGGTGACCTACGGTGTGGGTGCATGCGTCGGTCCGCTGGCGGCAGGGGTTCTGATGAAAGTGCTGGGCGCGCAGATGCTGTATGCCTTCTTCGTATTCTTTGCCCTGGTGCTGGTCTGGCGCATTCGGCCGAAAGCGGTTACCGGCCTGCATCAGGTACAGGATGCGCCGCTGGGCCACGTGGCGATGCCGGCGGCCGGCTCGCCGTTGTCGGCGGCGCTGGACCCGCGGGTGGATGAGCAGACTGTGCAGGACGTGATGCAGGCGCCGGTGGCGGCTGAAGATACCGAGGATGAAGAGAAGGGTGCGCAGCAACAGGCGCCTGAACCTGAAGAGGTCAGCAAGTCGCTGTAGGAGCGGGTTTACCCGCGAAGAGGCCAGCCCAGCAGAAACACAAATGAAAACGCCACCTCAGCAGGTGGCGTTTTCTGTTTTACCGACCGACGATCAATAATCGTCCTTGTCGAACCGCCGCGCCTCACGCTGCAGCTGGTACACGAAACTCTCGATCTTGCGTTGAGCCTGCCCGCTCAGGTTGTGGAAGCGCACGCCGGCAAAGGTGGTGTTGATGCGCTCTTCATAGTGCAGATGACGCAGCTCGACCATGGTGTCCACCAGGCCCAGTGGGTTGCCCGCCTTGAAACGCTCATACACCTGGCCTAGTTGCAAGCGGTCTTCGACATTGCCTTCGAAGCGCAGTTTGCAGCCGGTGGCCGAGATATCCAGCAGCTTGCCTCGCATGGCGCCGTTGCCCTTGAGGTGAGCACCGTCAAGGATGATGTCGACCAGCTGCGATAGCTTCAGCGCGGCGCGGAAGGCGTTGCGGCGCTGGTGGTAGGTCATCTCTTGCGGCAGGGCGCCGCTGTAGCAGCGGTGGCCGTCGACTTCGCTGATTTTAAGCGCGTGATCGCATTCCCAGGCGATGCGTACACCATCGTGGAAACCTTCGACACGGAAGTGCTCGCCGTTCTCGATGAATTTCTCGCCGTCACGGGGGATCATCTCATCCAGTGCGAGGGTGTTGCTTTCGCGGTCCACGTGTACCACATAGCTCTGGAAGCGCTGGCTGCGGTCGTGGAAGGTGATGATCAGGGGGTCGTGGCTTTCCTGCAGCTGCCGCAAGTTGGCCGCAATCTCCAAGGGGGTGCTCAACACCTTGGGTGGTTGCGGGGCATCGGATTCATTGAACACAGCTTATCGTTCTCCAGGCAAAAGCGACACACGCAAGTAACGGCATTTTGCCACTATGTTCTGTGCCTTGATAGAAAAATCACACTTGGCTGAGCGCGCGCGGTTTGGCCAGCGGCGAGGTGCTGCCACGGCTATCGTAGAGCGAAGGCGAATCGCCGCCCTGAAGGATACGGATCTGGTTGTTGGTGACGTGTTGCTGAACCTGGATGATCCGGCCATTGGTCTGGTTGACCTGCTGGCAGTCGTCCATCAGTTGCGACAACATGTCGAGCCGCTGCAGCATCACATCACCATGAGGTGACTGCGCGGCTACAGCCTGCACACCGGTGCGGTCGGCACTCAGGCCCAGGCTGCCGAGCAATTGGCTGCGGCGCTGACCATGCTGCTCGAGCAAGATGATCAACGACTGCTTGCGCGCCAGGATTTGCTCCAGCAGCGGCATGTCGCGGCCATGCAGGGCGATTGCTTCCTTGTGCAGAAGGTCGAGCAATTCCTGCATCGGGGCAATGTCATCTTCGATCAGTTGCAGCAAGGTGGTGTCGTGCATGGCTAACTCTTGGCTTTTCTGGCGTCCGTGAAGTCAGCGCGCCGTACGGTCAGCGCTGGGCTTCGAAATCAAGCAGTTTGCTGGCGACCCGGCCGGCATCGACCTGGTAGCTGCCGTCGGCGATCGCCTGCTTCAACTGGGCCACACGGGCGCTGTTGACTACTGGCTCGTCGCGCAGCTTGTCGCTGATTTTCTGCAACTGCTGTGCCTCTTGGCTGAGGTGTACCGCCTCTCCGCTGGCGCTGGTGTCTTTCACCGCTTCCTGGCTGGCTGCCGGTTTTTCGGCGCTGCCGGACGCGGTGTTGCCGCGCACGCCGCCCGTGACGGACGGAGAGTTATTCAAACGACTGAAGTCGATGACCATGATCAGAAACCTCTGGGTATTTGGACGCTTGCCTTGTTTTCGGCCAACCCGATATAAACTTTAGGCACAAATGCATTGCCGCCTGTCGGCAAGCCCGCGAACCCATGTTCTGACTCAGTTTAGGAAAAGCGGTTCCTCACTGCCAGCGCAATCTGGTGGCTGGCCTACATACTGACCTCGACCTGGCCCGGGCCGGTCACCCTGGCCTTGACCACGCGTTTGGAATTGAGGTTGCGTACCCGGATCTGCTCGCTCAGGCCGCCCTTGCTCAGGGCTTCGCCCGGCATGCGCACACTCAGGCTGCCACTGCGGGCAATGATCACCACCTGGTCACCCTTGCGCACCACCTCGGCCTGTTCCAGGTGTTGCGGGGTGAGCACCTGGTCGATCACCGTGGGGCGCAGCATCTTCATGCCCACCGCCTGGTCCAGCTCGGTCAGAAAGCCCTGGCCCAGGGTGCCGACATCGCGCTCGCGCAGGGCCACGTCACCTTCGCCGACCGTGTTGTCGCGCTTGAGCGGGCGGGTTACCACCACCACGTCGCGGAAAAGTCGCACGGTGGCCGGCACGAATACCGTCCACGGTGCTGCGCCGTTGCAGCGTATCCGTACCGTCACCCGGCCCAGCGGCTGGGCCGGGCTTTCCAGTGAGGCGTCCAACTGCTGGCTGCACAACGGCATGCGCAGGCGTGGGTCCAGCGGGTTGACCTGGATTTCATAGCGGCCGGCGGTCTGGGTAGTGGACAGATAATCTTCAACGGTGAATTCAAGAAACCCTTGGGTGACACCGATAAGCTGTTCAGGCAAGGTGAACGCGTTCGCCACCGTGCGAACGCCGGGCATCAGCAGGCACAGCGTGGCCAGCGGGCCAGTCAGCAGGCGTGTCAATCGTCGGGAAAATGTCGTTTTCGTGTGCATGACACTCAAAAAAGCAAAGCCCGTGCCGACTCGCTACCTGAGTTGCAACGAAAGGCTGAAACGTTAAGGAGTCTGGCATGGCGGGTGTTATGGATTCGGTCAACCAGCGCACGCAGCTGGTGGGGCAGAATCGCCTGGAATTGCTGCTGTTCCGCCTCAATGGCGAACAGCTTTACGGCATCAATGTGTTCAAGGTCAGGGAAGTACTGCAATGCCCTGCGCTGACCCTGCTGCCCAAGGCGCACCCTGTGGTGCGTGGCGTTGCCAATATTCGCGGGGCGACCATCCCGATCCTCGACTTGTCGATGGCCACCGGGTTGCGGCCGTTGCAGGAAGATACACGCAACAGCTTCGTGATCATCACCGAGTACAACACCAAGACCCAAGGCTTCCTGGTGCATTCGGTGGAGCGCATCGTCAACATGAACTGGGAAGAGATCCATCCGCCACCCAAGGGTACCGGCCGTGATCACTACCTCACTGCGGTCACCCGGGTGGACAACCGCATGGTCGAGATCATCGACGTGGAGAAGGTGCTGGCCGAAGTGTCGCCGTCGTCCGAGTCGGTATCGGCCGGTGTGATCGATGCCGAAGTGCAGGACAAGGCGGTGTTGATGCGGGTGCTGACCGTCGACGACTCGTCGGTGGCGCGCAAGCAGGTCAGCCGTTGCCTGCAGACCGTAGGGGTCGAGGTGGTGGCGCTCAATGATGGCCGTCAGGCGCTGAACTACCTGCGTCAGCTGGTGGATGAGGGCAAAAAGCCGGAAGAAGAGTTCCTGATGATGATCTCGGACATTGAAATGCCGGAAATGGACGGATATACGCTAACGGCGGAGATTCGCAGCGATCCGCGCATGCAAAAATTGCACATCTGCCTGCATACTTCGCTTTCCGGGGTGTTCAACCAGGCAATGGTCAAGAAGGTCGGCGCCGATGACTTCCTGGCCAAGTTCAAGCCGGACGACCTGGCCCAGCGGGTGGTCGACCGGATCAAGGCAGCGCATTGAAGCAGCCGGGGGCATGCCCCCGGCACCAGTGATTGAAAAGAGGCGGCAGTAGTGTCTACGGGTAATTTGGATTTCGAACAGTTCCGGGTCTTCCTGGAGAAAGCCTGTGGCATCCTGCTGGGCGAGAATAAGCAGTACCTGGTTTCCAGCCGTCTCAACAAGCTGATGGAACAACAGGGCATCAAGAGCCTGGGTGAGCTGGTGCAGCGCATCCAGGCCCAGCCGCGCGGCGGTTTGCGCGAGCAGGTGGTCGATGCCATGACCACCAACGAGACCCTGTGGTTTCGCGACACCTACCCCTTCGAGGTGTTGAAGAACAAGGTGATCCCCGAGTTCATCCGCAACAACCCCGGCCAGCGCCTGCGCATGTGGTCGGCGGCCTGTTCGTCGGGGCAGGAGCCGTATTCCATTTCAATGGCGATCGACGAGTTCGAGCGCAGCAACCTCGGCCAGTTGAAGATGGGGGCGCAGATCGTCGCCACCGATCTCTCCGGCACCATGCTGACCAACTGCAAGACCGGCGAATACGACAGCCTGGCGATTGCCCGCGGCCTGTCCCAGGAACGCCTGCAGCGCTACTTCGACCCCAAGGGTCCGGGGCGTTGGGCGGTCAAGCCGGCGATTCGCAGCCGTGTCGAGTTCCGCTCGTTCAACCTGCTCGACAGCTATGCCAGTCTGGGCAAGTTCGACATCGTGTTCTGCCGGAATGTGCTGATCTATTTCTCGGCGCAGGTGAAGAAGGACATCCTGCTGCGCATTCACAGTACCCTCAAGCCCGGTGGCTACCTGTTCCTCGGCGCCTCGGAAGCGCTGAACGGCTTGCCGGACCATTACCAGATGGTGCAGTGCAGCCCGGGGATCATCTACCAGGCCAAGTAAGCACGAAGGCCGGTATCGAGAGATGCCGGCCTTTTTGTTTGCCTATCCGCTGTTCCTGCCGAGATCCCCGTAGGAGCGGGTTTACCCGCGAAGAGGCCGGCCCTGCTGGCCAATTTCCACCCGCCGTTCAGCGTTGTCGCCGCCACCGTATTCGCGGGTGAACCCGCTCCTACACAGATTGGTGGTGGACACACCTCGGAGGTTGGACACAGCCCGCCGTAGGAGCGGGTTCACCCGCGAAGAGGCCCGCACAGGAAAACACTGACGTCAATTTTTTGTTTTGCCGCTTTTGCCGCCCATCAATTGCCGCTTTTGTCACCTCAGGCGGAAGGCCTTTGCCGCTTTTCTGGCATCAATCTGACAGTACTGCGCTGCAAAACCCCATAAATACGGGCTTTCCAGTGGTTGGCACAGCCCTTGCTATACCTTGCTCAACGAAATTCCGGTCAACCTCTGAAGGTTTCCCCGACATGAGCATCAGTTTCGACAAGGCGCTTGGTATCCACGAAAAGGCCCTGGGCTTCCGCGCCCAGCGTGCCGAGGTGTTGGCCAACAATATCGCCAACGCCGACACGCCCAATTACAAGGCGCGTGACATGGATTTTTCTTCGGTGCTCGCCGCCGAGACCAGCAAGCAGCAAGGCGGCCGCTTCGCCATGGACCGTACCAACAGCCGGCACATCGAAGCCGAAGGCCTCACCATCGCGGCTGACGATACCCTCAAGTACCG
Organism: Pseudomonas sp. YQ_6; assembly: GCF_043103245.1. NCBI lineage: Bacteria > Pseudomonadati > Pseudomonadota > Gammaproteobacteria > Pseudomonadales > Pseudomonadaceae > Pseudomonas > Pseudomonas sp. YQ_6. Next base: position 56,733 of record NZ_JBICJR010000009.1, on the reverse strand, counting down.
CACGCCGCTGCAGCCGTCGATCGACCAGAACACCGTGGATGCGCAGATCGAGCAATCGAACTACACGGAAAACGCGATTGGCTTCCAGGCCAGCTTCACCTTGCTCAACAGTAAATTCAAAGGGCTGGTTTCCGCCCTGCGGGGAGAATGACCATGTCCCTTTCCAGTGTCTTCAATATTGCCGGTAGCGGCATGAGCGCACAGAACACGCGTCTGAACACCGTGGCGTCCAACATCGCCAACGCCGAGACCGTGTCTTCGAGCATCGACCAGACGTACCGCGCCCGCCACCCGGTGTTCGCCACCACCTTCCAGAATGCGCAGGCCGGCAGCAGCCAGTCGCTGTTCGAAGACCAGGGCGAGGCAGGGCAGGGCGTGCAGGTAAAAGGCATCGTCGAAGACCAGAGCACTCTGGAAGCACGCTACGAGCCGAACCACCCGGCGGCGAACAAGGACGGCTACGTCTACTACCCGAACGTCAATGTGGTCGAGGAGATGGCTGACATGATCTCCGCCAGCCGCGCGTTTCAGACCAACGCTGAACTGATGAACACGGCCAAGAACATGATGCAGAAAGTGCTGACCCTGGGGCAGTGATAGGAAGCCGACATGACCACCACCAATTCCACTACAGACGTCGGCAGCGCATACCTGACCTCGCTGCAGAAGCAGACGTCCAAGACTGACAGCTCTACCGGCGCCGCCGGCAGCGCGTTGGGCAAGGACGCGTTCCTGCAGTTGCTGGTCACCCAGATGCAGAACCAGAACCCGCTCGACCCGCAGGAAAACGGCGAGTTCGTAGCCCAGTTGGCGCAGTTCAGCAGCCTGGAAAGCATGCAGTCGCTGAACGACGCAGTGACCTACATCGCGGCTGGGCTGCAATCTTCCCAGGCCTTGCAGGCCTCCTCGCTGGTCGGGCGCAACGTCATTGTCCAGACCGATAAGGCTGTGGTCGATACCAGCAAGGACATGAAGGGCTCGGTCAACCTGACGTCGTCCAGTACCTCCACCTCGGTGGGGATCTACGACAAGGACGACAAGCTGGTGCGCACCATCGAGCTCGGGACCCAGAAGGCTGGCAGCATCGACTTTACCTGGGATGGCCTGAACGATGACGGTGAAGTCGCGGCCGCCGGGACCTACACCTTCAAGGCCACCGCCTCGATCGATGGCAAGGCCACGGCCATGACCACCAACCTGCCGGCCTCGGTTACCAGTGTGACCATGGGTAGCAACGGTTCGGAGATGACGCTCAACCTGGCCGGGCTGGGCAGTGTTGCGCTTTCCAAAATTCAAAGCATCGGCATCTAGGGCCTGAGCAAAACGACAGGAGTTACACATGTCTTTCAATATCGGCCTTAGCGGCCTCTATGCAGCAAACAAGGCCCTGAACGTTACCGGCAACAACATTGCCAACGTTGCCACCACTGGCTTCAAGTCGTCGCGTGCCGAGTTCGCCGACCAGTACTCCAACTCCATTCGCGGCACCAGCGCAGGCAAGACCGTGATCGGCACCGGGGTAAAGACTGCCGCGGTTTCGCAGCTGTTCACGCCAGGCAATATCAACGCCACCGGCCAGGCGCTGGACATGGCTATCGATGGCAACGGCTTCTTTGCCCTGAACGATAACGGCTCGAAGATCTACACCCGTGCGGGCGCTTTCTACAGCGACAAGGCCGGTTATGTGGTGAATGCTTCGGGTGCCAACCTGCAGGGTTATGCGGTCGGCGAGGATGGCAAGATCATCCAGGGCATCCTGACTGACCTGCAGATCGATACTTCCAACCTGACGCCGAAGCCGACCAGCCTCATCACCGAGAAGATCAACCTGAACTCGGCCGCGACCTCCCCGTCGGTGACGCCCTTCGATCCCACCAATGCCAGTTCCTACAACTTCACGTTCAATACCCCGGTGTACGACAGCCAGGGTAATGAACACCAGATGAATCAGTACTTCATCAAGGACGACGCGACCAATACCTGGTCCATGCACACCACTATCGATGGCCGCAACCCGGCCAATCCGGCTTCCACCACGCCGCTGGTCAACGCCGTGCCGTTCAAGTCCGATGGTACGCTGGACAAGGATGCAATGACTGCGGGTGACGTCGCGGGCGGCCTGAGCATTGGCGAAGACAAGATCTTCCAGCTCAACGACTGGATCCCGGCGCAGAAGAACGCCGCTGGAGAGTGGTCGGCCAATGGCGCCATCGCCAACGCGGACGGTGTGAAGCTGGACATGCTGGGTGCCACCCAATACAACGCGTCGTCCGCAGAAATCGCCAAAACCCAGGATGGCTTCGCCACCGGTGAGCTGTCGGGGCTGAGCATCGACCAGAACGGCTACCTGTTTGCCAGCTTCACCAACGGCAAGGACAAGGTGATCGGCCAGGTGGCGATTGCCAACTTCGCCAACCTGCAGGGCCTGACGCCGATTGGCGGTACCAACTGGAAAGAGTCCTATGCCTCGGGCGTGCCGGTGATCGGCGCTCCGGACACCGGTACCCTCGGCCAGATTTCCGGTGGTGCCCTGGAGGACTCCAACGTCGACCTGACCGGCGAGCTGGTCAACCTGATCAAGGCGCAGAGCAACTACCAGGCCAATGCCAAGACCATTTCCACTGAAAGCACCATCATGCAGACCATCATTCAGATGACCTGATGATTGTTTTTGCTTTGGGTGTTTGTAATTGGGGCCGCAAAGCGGCCCCAAGAATGTGAAGGTTCACGCGAATGAAGCGGCTGTCGTTACTGGCCTTGTTCCCCTTGCTGGTGCTGGTTCTGCCGGCCCCCGCTGCCCCCGCCCCGTTCTATCAATGGCAAAGCCTGGTCACCGGCCGCTACCTGTGTTCGGCCCACAACCCGGGCAAAGGCTGGGTGCGCCACTCTGGCCCCTACAACAACGCCGCCTGCCGCGCCCATTGAGCAAGCCCTTGCCGCAGGCGGCAAACATCCGCCGACAAACTGACGGTTATTGCCCCTTGCCGCGCTGAAAGCCCCGTAAACCGGGTGTTTCAGACTTGGTTCAATTATTGCTTGGAACCTGCCCAGTGACAGCGCGGCAGCTACGCGCAGAGGAGAAACTGTGGACAAGTTGCTTTATGTGGCCATGACCGGCGCCAGCCAGAACGCGCTGGCGCAGAAGGCCCACGCCAACAACCTGGCGAACATTTCCACCAACGGTTTTCAGCGCGACCTGGAGCAGGCCCGTTCGATGCCGGTGTTCGGTGACAGCTTTCCGGCGCGCGCCTTCGCCATGACCGAGCGCCCGGCCACCGACTTCAGTGAAGGCCCGTTGGTCGAAACTGGCCGCGACCTTGACGTGGCGGTGACCGGCAAAGGCTTTATCGCCGTGCAGGCGCCGGATGGCAGCGAAGCCTATGTGCGTACCGGTAGTCTGAACATCGATGCCCTCGGTGTGCTGCGTGCCGGCAATGGCATGCCGGTGATCGGCAACGGTGGCCCGATCGCCATCCCGCCGGAGCAGAAAGTGGAAGTGGGTGCCGACGGCACCATCAGCATCCGCTCCATGGGTGAAGACCCGCGGGTGATGGCCGAGGTCGACCGCATCAAACTGGTCAACCCGGACACCAAAGGCCTGACGAAGGGCCTGGACGGTCTGATCCATACCACTTCCGGCCAGCCGGCCGATGCCGACGTCAACGTGCGGGTGGTGGCTGGCTTCCTGGAAGGCAGCAATGTCAACGCTGTCGAGGAAATGACCTCGGTGCTGGCGCTGTCCCGCCAGTTCGAACTGCACGTCAAGATGATGAATACGGCCAAGGAAGGCGACGAAGCCATGGCTCGGGTTTTGCAAATCGGCTAATCACTTTTGAACGGGTGCCGTAAAACAGGCGCACGAGGAGAACTCACATGCTTCCGGCTCTTTGGGTCGCTAAAACCGGCCTGTCCGCTCAGGACACCAACCTGACGGTCATTTCCAACAACCTGGCCAACGTCTCGACCACCGGCTTCAAGCGTGATCGCGCCGAATTCGCAGACCTGCTCTACCAGATCAAGCGCCAGCCTGGTGCCCAGTCGACCCAGGACAGCGAGCTGCCCTCGGGCCTGCAGGTCGGTACCGGTGTGCGTATCGTGGGCACCCAGAAAAGTTTCGTCGCCGGCAGCCTGCAAACCACCGAAAACCCGTTGGACATGGCAGTCAACGGTCGCGGTTTCTTCCAGGTCCTGCAGCCGGACGGCACCGTGTCGTACACCCGTGACGGCACCTTCCACCTGAACTCCGATGGCCAGATCGTCACCGCCAACGGCTACGCCCTGGAACCTGCCATTGTCGTGCCTAACGACGCCCAGACCTTCACCGTAGGCCAGGACGGCACCGTGTCGATCACCACCGCCGGCAACCCGGCTGCACAGGTGATCGGCAACATCCAGACCGCCGACTTCATCAACCCGGCCGGCCTGCAGGCGATCGGTGACAACCTGTTCCTCGAGACCGCCGCCAGTGGCGCACCGCAGGTCGGCACCCCAGGCCTGAACGGTTTTGGCACCACCTTGCAGCAGACGCTGGAGAACTCCAACGTCAGCACCGTGGAAGAGCTGGTGAACATGATCACCACTCAGCGTGCCTACGAGATGAACTCCAAAGTCATTTCCACGGCCGACCAGATGCTGTCGTTCGTTACTCAACAGCTATAAGCCCTGTCACTCAGCTGCGCCCGTGAGGTAAGTGTCATGAATCGTCTGTTGTCCGTTTTCGCCCTGGGGGGGGCGGTGTTGCTGGCAGGTTGCGTCGCACCGACGCCCAAGCCCAACGACCCGTACTATGCGCCGGTGTTGCCGCGCACCCCGTTGCCGGCAGCGGCCAACAACGGTTCGATCTACCAGGCCGGTTTCGAGCAGAACCTGTACAGCGACCGCAAGGCGTTCCGGGTGGGTGACATCATCACCATCACGCTCAATGAGCGCACGTCCGCCAGCAAGAACGCGGGCTCACAGATCGCCAAGACCAGCAAGACCGACATCGGCCTGACTTCGCTGTTTGGTAGCACGCCCAACACCAATAATCCGTTCGGTGGCGGCGACCTTTCGCTGGAGGCCGGTTATAGCGGCGATCGCGCGACCAAGGGCGACAGCAAGGCCACCCAGGGCAACACGCTGACCGGTTCGATCACCGTCACCGTGGCCGAGGTGCTGCCCAACGGCATCATCGCCGTGCGCGGCGAGAAGTGGCTGACCCTGAACACCGGCGAAGAGCTGGTGCGCATTGCCGGCATGGTTCGCGCTGACGATATCGCCACCGACAACACCGTGCCGTCCACCCGTGTGGCCGACGCGCGCATCACCTACTCCGGCACCGGTTCGTTCGCCGATGCCAGCCAGCCCGGGTGGCTGGACCGCTTCTTCATCAGCCCGCTTTGGCCTTTCTGAGTACGGATGACCATGTTCAACGTGAGGCAGCTGATTGCCACAACCCTGCTTTTGTCCTGCGCCTTCGCTGCCCAGGCCGAGCGCCTGAAGGACATTGCCAGCATTTCTGGCGTACGTTCCAACCAGTTGATTGGTTACGGCCTGGTGGTGGGCCTCAATGGCACGGGTGACCAGACCACCCAGACGCCGTTCACCCTGCAAACCTTCAACAACATGCTGTCGCAGTTCGGCATCAAGGTGCCGGCCGGTTCCGGCAACGTGCAGCTGAAGAACGTTGCCGCAGTGTCGGTGCATGCCGACCTGCCACCGTTCGCCAAGCCGGGCCAGGTGGTGGACATCACCGTGTCGTCGATCGGTAACTCGAAGAGCCTGCGCGGCGGCAGCCTGTTGATGACCCCGCTCAAGGGTATCGACGGCAATGTCTACGCCATTGCCCAGGGCAACCTGGTCGTGGGCGGCTTTGATGCCGAAGGTCGTGACGGCTCGAAGATCACTGTCAACGTTCCGTCGGCTGGCCGTATTCCGGGTGGTGCCAGTGTCGAGCGTGCGGTGCCGAGCGGCTTCAACCAGGGCAATACCCTGACCTTGAACCTCAATCGCCCCGACTTCACGACCGCCAAGCGCATCGTGGACAAGGTCAACGACCTGCTCGGCCCTGGCGTGGCCCAGGCCGTGGATGGTGGTTCGGTACGGGTCAGCGCGCCGATGGACCCAAGCCAGCGCGTGGATTATCTGTCGATCCTCGAAAACCTCGAAATCGACCCGGGCCAGGCGGTGGCCAAAGTCATCATCAATTCGCGTACCGGCACCATCGTCATCGGCCAGAACGTCAAGGTGTCGCCGGCGGCGGTCACCCACGGCAGCCTGACCGTGACCATCACCGAAGACCCGATCGTCAGCCAGCCGGGGGCCTTCTCCAATGGCCAGACTGCCGTGGTGCCACGCTCGCGGGTCAATGCCGAGCAGGAAGCCAAGCCGATGTTCAAGTTCGGCCCGGGTACCACGCTGGATGAAATCGTCCGCGCGGTGAACCAGGTGGGCGCAGCGCCCGGCGACCTGATGGCAATCCTCGAAGCCTTGAAGCAGGCCGGCGCCTTGCAGGCCGACCTGATCGTGATCTGAGGACGGCGCGGATGAATATCAAAAGCCAGGTATCCGGTAGTGCCGACAGCGGCGCCTATACCGACCTCAACCGCCTGAGTGCCCTCAAGCACGGCGACCGCGACAGCGAAGCCAATGTGCGTAAGGTGGCCCAGGAATTCGAGTCGCTGTTCATCAGCGAAATGCTCAAGGCCTCGCGCAAGGCCAGTGACGTGCTGGCCGACGACAACCCGATGAACACCGAAACGGTCAAGCAGTACCGTGACATGTACGACCAGCAGTTGGCCGTGAGCATGTCCCGCGAAGGTGGCGGCATCGGCTTGCAGGACGTACTGGTGCGCCAGCTGACAAAGGGCCGCAGTGCAACGGCCAATACCAGCCCGTTCCCGCGCGTCGATAGCGGTGGCCCGGCATTGTGGGGCAACAAGGTTGCGGAGCCAGCGCATGCCATGGCCTCGTCCGCTACGCGCAATGACGTTGCTGCACTCAACGCGCGGCGCCTGGCCTTGCCCAGCAAGCTCACCGACCGCCTGTTGGCCGGTATCGTGCCGTTGGCGGAAACTGCCAATAACGCCGCCGTGCCTGCCCGTGACGGTCAGCCAGTCGCCAAGGCCTTCGCCGTGCCGGACAACGGCCTGCGCATTGTCGGCCGTGCCGTGGCCCAGCCACCGCTGGCGCCGAACAAGGCTTTCAGCGACAGCGACGCCTTCGTCGCCACCATGCTGCCAATGGCCGAACAGGCCGCCCGGCGCATTGGTGTCGACCCACGCTACCTGGTGGCCCAGGCCGCGCTGGAAACCGGTTGGGGCAAGTCGGTGATGCGCAACAGCGACGGCAGCAGCAGCCACAACCTGTTCGGTATCAAAGCCACCGGCAGCTGGCAAGGCGAGCAGGCGCGGGCGATCACCAGCGAATTCCGCGATGGCCAGTTCGTCAAGGAAACCGCGGCGTTCCGCAGCTACGACTCCTACCAGGACAGCTTCCACGATCTCGTTACCTTGCTGCAGAGCAATGCTCGCTATCAAGGTGCGCTGGATGCGGCCGATAACCCTGAGCAGTTTGCAAGAGAGCTGCAAAAAGCAGGTTATGCGACCGACCCGGGCTATGCGAAGAAAATCATCAGCATCGCCCAGCAAATGCAGTCAACCCCGCAATACGCCATGGCTGGCAGAACCACGAACTTATAAAAGGACTAAATCATGTCGAGCCTGATTTCCATCGGCCTGAGTGGCCTGAGTGCCAGCCAGGCGGCCTTGTCGGTAACCAGTAACAACATCGCCAACGCCGCGACCAGTGGCTACTCGCGCCAGCAGACGGTTCAGGCGGCGGGGCCTTCGCACAACATAGGCGCAGGGTTTCTGGGTACCGGGACCACGCTGGCGGATGTGCGTCGCATCTACAGCTCCTACCTGGACAACCAGCTGCAGACGGCCACCTCGTTGCAGGCAGACTCGCTGACGTTCCAGGATCAGATCACCAGCGTCGACAAGCTGCTGGCTGACCGTGACACCGGTATCAGTTCGGTCCTTACCGCCTTCTTTTCGGCGCTGCAGACTGCAGCGGCGAAGCCGGGTGACGTTGCCTCGCGTCAGTTGCTGCTGACCCAGGCGCAAACCCTGAGCAACCGTTTCAACGCGGTGAGCACCCAGCTGACCCAGCAGAACGCCACGATCAACTCCCAGCTCGACACCATGGCCGGCCAGGTGAACAAGCTCACCGCTAACATTGCCGAGTACAACAAGCAGATCACCGCGGCCAGCGCCTCCGGCAACACCCCCAACAGCCTGCTGGATGCGCGCAGCGAAGCCGTGCGCCAGCTCAACGAGCTGGTAGGGGTGACGGTGCAGGAGCGTGATGGCAACTACGACGTGTACCTGGGCAGTGGCCAATCGCTGGTCACCGGAACCAAGGCCAACACCTTGTCGGTGGAGCCGGGTGTGGCCGACAAGAGCCAGGTTGCCCTGCGCATCAACTATGACTCGTTCAGCTCGGACGTGACCTCGGTGGTGTCCGGGGGCGCCATTGGCGGCCTGTTGCGTTATCGCCAGGACGTGCTGACGCCGTCGATGAACGAGCTTGGTCGCGTTGCCCTGGTCGTCGCCGACAGCATCAATAGCCAGCTGGGTCAGGGCCTGGATGCCAACGGCCAGTTCGGCAGCTCGCTGTTCTCCAGCATCAACAGCGCCACTGCCATTGCCCAGCGCAGCCTGGCCTCGTCGAACAACAGTGCCGGCTCCGGCAATCTGGATGTCACCATCGCCAACAGCGGTGCGTTGACCACCTACGACTACGAGGTGAAGTTCACCAGCGCCAACCAGTACAGTGTGCGCCGCTCGGACGGCACCGACATGGGCAGCTTCGACCTGAATGCCGACCCGGCACCGGTGATCGATGGTTTCAGCCTGGCGTTGAAAGGCGGCGGCCTGGCGGCCGGCGACAGCTTCAAGGTCATCCCTACCCGTGCAGCTGCCGGGAGCATTACCACGACCTTGACCGATGCCAACAAGCTGGCCTTCGCCGGGCCCATCAGCGCTACCTCGGGCAGTGGCAACAGCGGTACTGGCACCATCACCCAGCCGACCCTGGGCGAGTCGCTGGACATCTACGGCGGTGCCGATACCGTGCTGATCCAGCAGTCGATTCGCGATTCGATGCCTGTGCGCGTGGTGTTCGACGCTGCCAGCGGTGGCTCCCAGGGCTACAAGCTGTTCGATGCCAAGGGTACCCAGATTGGTACCGGCAGCGTGGTGCCAGGTACCGACAACAAACTGTCGGTGACCGTGCCGATGCTCGATGCGGCCGGCGACCCGATTCTGGATGGCAGCGGCAACCCGCGCACGTTCGCCGTCGAGACCACCATCGGCGGCAGCCCTGCGGCCAATGACAGTTTTACCCTGTCGTTCAATGCCGACGGCAAGGCCGATAACCGCAACGCAACGGCGCTGCTCGACCTGCAGACCAAGTCGACGGTGAATACCGGTTCCGGTGGCGGTACCAGCTTCACTTCGGCCTACGCCTCGCTGGTCGAGCGCGTGGGTGCCAAGGCGAACCAGGCGTCCATCGACAGCACCGCGACCGAGGCGGTGCTCAAGTCCGCCAGCGAAAGCCGCAGCGCGGTGTCCGGGGTCAACCTGGATGACGAAGCGGCCAGCCTGGTCAAGTTCCAGCATTACTACACGGCGTCCTCGCAGATCATCAAGGCGGCGCAAGAAACCTTCAGCACCCTGATCAACGCTTTGTAAGGAGAAGACTATCGTGCGTATTTCCACTGCTCAGTTCTATGAGGCCAGCGCCAGTAGCTACTCCAAGAACTTCTCCAGCATGAACAAGACCAACGACCAGGTGACGTCGGGTATCCGTATCCAGACCGCAGCCGATGACCCGGTCGGTGCTGCGCGCCTGCTGCTGCTGCAACAGCAGCAATCGTTGCTGGACCAGTACAGCGGCAACATCAACACCGTGAGCAACTCGCTGTTGCAGGAGGAGAGCGTGCTCTCCACCATCAACGAGGCCATGCAGCGCGCCAGCGAGTTGGCGATCCGTGCCGGTGGCGCCGGGGTGACCGATTCTGACCGCGTGGCCATCGGCACCGAGCTGAAAGAGATCGAGGCCAACATCTTTGGCCTGCTCAACTCGCGCGATGCCAACGGCGACTACATGTTCGGAGGCTCCAAGAGCACCACGCCGCCCTATGTGCGTAACTCCGATGGCACCTATAGCTACCACGGCGACCAGACCCAGCTGAGCCTGCAGGTATCCGATACCCTGAGCCTGGCCACCAACGACACCGGTTTCAGCATCTTCGACTCGGCCAGCAACAAGAGCCGCACCCAGTCGACCCTGCTGGTGCCGGCGACTGACGATAGCGTGGTCGGGGTGTCGTCTGGTCTGCTGGCCTCGAGCACCACCTACAACAACAGTTTCACGGCAGGCCAGCCCTACAAGCTGACCTTCACCAGCGCGACGCAGTACACCATCACTGACGCCAACGGTAATGACATCACCTCGGAAACGCCCACCAACGGTACCTTCGACAGCAAAACCGAAGGTGCCAACAAGATTGCCCTGCGTGGCGTGGAGTTCGAAATAACCGTTACCTTGGAGGAGGGTGCCGATGCCGACGCCGCCGTGGGCGGGCGCGAGTTCTCTCTGGAAGCACGCCCGGATTCGTTCAATACCACCCGAAATGGCAGCAACACCTCCAGCGCCCAGGTCACCAGCAGTAGTGTGACTGATGAGGCCGCCTATCGCAGCACGTTCCCCAGTGATGGTGCGGTGATCAAGTTCACGGGGCCGGGTGCTTACGAGTTCTATGCCCAGCCGCTGACGGCCGACAGCAAGCCGGTCGCCAAAGGTACCTTTACGGCACCGTCGTTGACGGTGGCCGGGGTGACCTACCAGGTGTCCGGTTCGCCGGAGGCAGGCGACCAGTTTGCGGTCACGGCCAATACCCACCAGAACCAGAACGTGCTGGAAACCCTCAGCCAACTGCGGGCGGCACTGGAAACACCGGTGACCGGCGCTGGCGCGGCGAATGCGCTGAAAGATGCGGCGGCCTCGGCCATTGCAAACCTGGCCAGTGCCCGTGAGCAGGTCGATATCACCCGTGGTTCGATCGGTGCTCGCGGCAACTCGCTTGAGATTCAACGCCAGGAGAACACCAGCCTGGGGCTGGCCAACAAGACCACCCAGAACGCCATCGGCAACACCGACATGTCGCAGGCGGCCATCACTCTGACCTTGCAGCAGGCCATGCTGGAGGCCTCGCAGCTGGCCTTCTCGCGTATTTCCCAGCTGAGCCTGTTCAACAAGCTCTGATCTGCGTGCCTGTTCCTGGGGCTGCTGTGCAGCCCTGTCGCGACGCAAGGCCGCTCCCACAGGTCCTCCTCTCTCCTGAAGGTGGCGTATTTGTGGGAGCGGCCTTGCGTCGCGAAAGGGCCGCGAAGCGGCCGCATCGATATCGGCTGCGAAGCTGATCATTCGGGGTCCAGTGCCCGCCCGGTCATTCCGCAAATTCCCCAGTCCCCACACCCTCGCCACGGCTTTCGTAGCATTTCAATGTGACCAATGAGTCAAAACGCTCATCTTCCCTGTATTCTATGCAGCAGCTGTTGCAGCATTTTGTTACCGGTGCGCAGGCGAGCCCTGGCTACAACCCCTGGCGGTGACCGCTCCGGTATTTGGCGCCCTCAATTCATCGAGTGGTGGTCTTTGGCTGTTTTCATTGGGAAGCCAGAATGATTGGCATCAAAAGCATTGCGAGTTACGTGCCCACCGCTGGCCTGGACAACTACGTTCAGGGTGCGAAGTTCGGCAAGGACGAAGAGTTCATGTTCGGCAAGATCGGTGCGTCGTTCCTGCCGCGCAAGGCCGAAGAGCAAGAAACCTCCGACTTGTGCGTAGAGGCCGCCCAGGCGCTGTTCGCCAGCAACCCCGACCTTGATCCGCAATCGATCGATGCGTTGATCGTGGTCACCCAGAACGGCGACGAAGAAGGCCTGCCGCACACCGCAGCCATCGTCCAGAGCAAACTTGGCCTGTCTACCCGCGTGGCGGCATTCGACGTGTCGCTGGGCTGCTCCGGCTATGTGTATGGCCTGTATGCGATCAAAGGCTTCATGGAAGCGGCAGGCCTCAAGAACGGCCTGCTGATCACCGCCGACCCGTATTCGAAGATCGTCGACCCGGAAGACCGCAACACCACCATGCTGTTCGGCGACGCCGCCACCGCTACCTGGATGGGTGAAAACGCGGTTTGGAACCTGGGCCAGGCGCGTTTCGGCACTGACGGTTCCGGTGCCGAGCACCTGAAAGTCAGTGACGGCAAGTTCTTCATGAACGGCCGCCAGGTATTCAACTTCGCCCTGATCAAAGTGCCAGCGCACCTGCACGAGCTGCTGGATGCCAGCGGCCTGAAGTCGTCGGATATCGACGCCTTCTGCATCCATCAGGGCAGTGCGGCGATTGTCGACGCCGTGGCGCGACGCTTTGAAGAGCAACACCCGGAGAAGTTCGTCAAAGACATGCTGGAAACCGGCAATACGGTGTCCTCCAGTGTTCCGCTGCTGCTGCAGAAGCACATGCTCGATGGCAGCTGGAAGCGCGTGGCGATCAGTGGCTTCGGCGTGGGCCTGTCGTGGGGCTCGGCCATCCTGTACCGCGACTGATCCCCAGTCAGCCCACAAAAGCGCCCGGCGGCCCCCGCCCGGCGCTTTTTTTCTGCCGAAAATAAACTTCTGCCTGACGCAGCCCATTGTAGGAGCGGGTTTACCCGCGAAGAAGGCAGCTCGGTCTATGGCACCGGCTTCGCCGGTATTCGCGGGTGAACCCGCTCCTACAGACGGAATGAGGCATTCAGCCCAGCTCGAACAGTTTTTGACGCCAATAAACCGCCCTTAACCCCTTGATTTCTCAGGGCTGGCCCCATGCCAGTATTTTTTTTTTGAAAAAACCCTCAAGCAACCCGCGCACCCGACGATAACCATTACGAAGGTTCTCTAGGCCAATCCGGCGGTTGCCAAGGCCGGAAGCCGCAGTACCCATCCAACGAGGATTTCGTCATGGCTTTAACTGTAAACACCAACATTGCGTCGATCACCACCCAGGGCAACCTGACCAAGGCGAGCAACGCTCAGACCACTTCGATGCAGCGTCTGTCCTCGGGTCTGCGCATCAACAGCGCTAAAGACGACGCTGCCGGCCTGCAGATCGCCAACCGTCTGACCAGCCAGATCAATGGCCTGGGCCAGGCTGTGAAGAACGCCAACGACGGTATCTCGATCGCCCAGACCGCTGAAGGTGCAATGCAGGCCTCGACCGACATCCTGCAGAAAATGCGTACCCTGGCCCTGTCCTCGGCTACTGGCTCGCTGAGCGCCGACGACCGTAAGTCGAACAACGACGAATACCAGGCTCTGACCGCTGAGCTGAACCGTATCTCGGATACCACCACCTTCGGTGGCCAGAAGCTGCTGGACGGTTCGTACGGCACCAAGGCCATTCAGGTCGGCGCAAACGCCAACGAAACCATCAACCTGACTCTGGATAACGTTTCGGCCAAGAGCATTGGTTCGCAGCAAGTCAAGAGCGTTGGTATCACCCCAGGCGCAACCGGTATTGCTGGCGGTGCAGTCACCGTCACTGGTAACGGCCAGAGCACTGACGTGACGCTCGCTGCAGGTGCTTCCGCCAAGGAAATCGCCAAGACCCTGAACGGCGCAGTAGGTGGCCTGACCGCTACCGCAAGCACCGAAGTCGAATTCACCATTGACGAAGCAGCTATCGCTGCTGCCACCCCGGCATCCGCCAACTTCAAACTCGAAGTCGGCGGTCAGACTGTCGACTTCGTGGGTGTCACCGACACCGCCGGTCTTGCTGATCAGCTGAAGTCCAACGCTGCCAAGCTGGGTATCAGCGTCAACTATGACGAGACCAAGGGCACTCTGTCGGTCAAGTCCGATACCGGTGAAAACCTCAAGTTCACTGCTGCCGACGCCGGTGCTGTTGCAGGTATCGAAGTTGCTGCCAAAGACGGTTCGGGCAAACTTGGTACTGCCGCCGCGTTGGATGCAGCCACTCTGATCGTTACCGGCGCCGTTAACCTGGACTCCGCCAAGGGCTACTCGCTGACCGGCGCTGGCGTTGAAGACCTGTTCGCGGGTACTGGTGTTACCGCTGTGACTTCGGCCAAGACCTCTATCGCCGAAACCGACGTGACCGACGCCACCAACGCTCAGAACGCTCTGGCTGTTATCGACAAAGCGATCGGCTCCATCGACAGCGTCCGTTCGGGCCTGGGTGCTACCCAGAACCGTCTGCAGACCACCGTCGACAACCTGCAGAACATCCAGAAGAACTCCACCGCTGCCCGCTCCACCGTGCAGGACGTGGACTTCGCTTCGGAAACTGCCGAGCTGACCAAGCAGCAGACTCTGCAGCAGGCTTCGACTGCGATCCTGTCGCAGGCTAACCAGCTGCCATCGTCGGTCCTGAAACTGCTTCAGTAATTCAGGCGCTTGAGTGAAGGGTGAAAGGGTGCGTTTACGTGCCCTTTCACCCTTTTTGACATGAGGAGTTCGAAACATGGACATGAGTGTCAAGCTGAACCAGGTGTATCCAACCGTGTTACCCCAGGCGCCAGGAGCTGATCGCGAGCGGGACCCGGCTATGCCTGCCAAGGTGCAGGAAGCCGCTGCCTCCGATAATCAGCCGCACTCGCGCGAGGACCTGGAAAAAGCGGTTGGCGAAATTCGTGATTTCGTCCAGTCGAGCCAGCGCCAGCTGGACTTTTCCATTGACGATTCCACGGGCCGGATTGTAGTCAAGGTGATTGCTACCCAGTCCGGTGAGGTAATCCGGCAACTTCCATCGGAAGCTGCGCTGAAATTGGCGCAGAGCCTCAGTGAAGCCAGCAGCCTGCTGTTCGACGGTCAGGCATAGGCTGGCATGATTTTTGTTGTTGTCGACTATTTGATGGATTTATCCGCCAAGGATCCGGCAGCTACTGAACAAGGAGAGCAATGATGGCAGGTACAACAGTCAGCGGTATTGGCTCGGGCATCGATACCCAGGCGATCGTCGAATCCCTGGTGGCCGCGCAGAAGGCGCCGAAGCAGGCGCAGATCAATACCCAAACGCTGAAGGCAACCACCACGTTGTCCTCTATTGGCAAGATCCAGGCGGCCCTTGATGCGTTCCGCGGCGCCTTGACCAACATGACTGATTCCAACAGCTTTGGTGGCCTGAGCCTGAAGTCTTCGGATGAAAAAGTCGCGACCGTCACCATGGGGACTGGGGCTGCGAACGGCTCGTTCAAGCTGATCGTCGACAAGTTGGCGACTGCGTCAAAAGTTTCGACCAAAGTGTATGCAGATGGTGCGGGATCGGTAGTCAATAGTGGCAGTACCCCGACTACGCTGACCATCAGTCAGGGCGGCAAGGACTTCGACCTCAGTGTGCCCGCCGGCGCCACATTGCAGCAGGTGCGCGACAGCATCAATAGCCAGTTTGGCGTAGCGGGCCTTAGCGCCAACGTGCTGACGGATGCCAATGGCTCTCGCCTGATCGTCACCTCGACGAAAATGGGGGAGGGCTCTGACATTACCCTTTCCGGTAATTCGGGCATCGATACCGGCTATACCGTTGTAGATGAGCCGACGGACGCCGAGTACACCCTGGACGGCATTGCCATGAAGTCCAAGACCAACGACATCACCGATGCTGTCAGTGGTCTCAATATTAAGCTGGTGGGTGTTTCACCGATAAACGCTACCAGTGGCGAGCCTACGGCGACCATCCTCTCGCTGACTACCAGTTCCACAACGTTGAAGTCAGGCCTCAAAGGTTTCATCGATACCTACAATGCCTTGCTCACCGTGATGAACGAGGAAACCAAGGTCACCAAAAACGCCAATGGCACCATGACAGCTGCGGCGCTTACCGGTGATGCCACCATGCGCACGTTGATGACCTCCATTCGTGAGGAGCTCAATGCGGTATCGGGCAACGGAACCTTGAAATCGCTCGCTGCCTTTGGTGTCAGTTCGTCCCAGGATGGCGGTGCGCTGAGCCTGGACGACAAGAAGTGGGACAAGGTTGCCTCCACCAACGCGGCGGACCTGACCAGTATTTTCAATGGCAAGGATGGCCTGCTGGCGCGTCTGCAAAAAGTCACCGAGCCATTCGCCAAGGCCGCAACCGGCACCCTGGCCGAGCGCTCCAAGGTCCTGAGCGAGAGCCTGACCAAGCTCACGGCCGAGCAGGAAACCCTGGATGCTCGCATGGAAGCCCTGCAGAAGAGCCTGCAGGACAAGTACAACAACATGGATACCCTGGTCACCCAGCTGCGTCAGCAGCAGAACTCGGTGCTGAGTACCCTCAACGCACTGAACAAGGCGAACAGCGACGATTGATCCGTGAACCTTGCATGAAGTCCTGCAAGATGCCGGGCTTCATGTCATCGGTCGGTAAAGTTTTTCGCCGCCTGCCCGATACAAGGAATATCTCCCCCTTAAGCCTGCCCGTCACGAGGTCGCAAGATGAATCCCATGAGAGCCCTTCGTCAGTACCAGAAGGTCAATTCCCATGCCCAGATTTCCGAAGCCACGCCCCATCGCCTGGTGCAGATGCTGATGGAAGGCGGCCTCGATCGCATGGCGCAGGCCAAGGGTGCGATGGCGCGTGGCGACATTGCGGAAAAGGGCCTGATGCTGGGCAAGGCGATCGACATCATCATCGGCTTGCGCGATGGCTTGTCGCCTGAAAAAAGCGAAAACCCGGAGTACGTCGAAAAGCTCGACGCCCTCTATGTCTACATGACCAATCGCCTCATGCAGGCCAATGTGGATAACGATGCCAGCATTATCGACGAAGTTGCCCAGCTGCTGATTACCGTGAAAAGTGGCTGGGACGGCATTGCCGACGCCCAGCCTGCCAGCTGATGGCAAGGAGATTACCGTGAGCGCACTGCAACGCCTCGATGACACCTGCGATGCCCTGATCGGGGCCTTGGATGAGCGTGACTGGGAAGCCATTGCCAAGCTGGATGTGGCGTGCCGCGCGTGCATCGACGAGGTGCTGGAAACCCATGCGATGGACCAGGCGTTGCTGCGCGAGAAGCTGGAAGGGGTGCTGCGGCTCTACCGTAACCTGATCGATGTGACAACCGGTGAACGCCAGGCAATTGCCGAAGAGATGATGCAGATCAATCAAGCGAAAAATGCATCGAAGGTTTACCATCTCTTCAGTTAAGATGCGCACGACTTAACAAAAGGCGCCATAAATTTGACTGTGTGGGCCTTTTTGACTTTACTAGTGGCTGTTTTCGAATTTCAGACGTCCGAACACTGACCATTCAGTCGGAATGATGTCGAGCACGCCCCTGCAGGGCGCCGATATGACTAGGGAAGTTGCTATTGCATGTGGCGTGAAACCAAGATTCTGCTGATCGATGACGACAGCGCGCGCCGCCGCGACCTTGCGGTGGTGCTGAACTTCCTCGGCGAAGAAAACCTCGCGTGTGCCAGCCATGACTGGCAGCAGGCGGTCGAGCCATTGTCCTCGAGCCGCGAAGTGCTGTGCGTGCTCATCGGCACCGTAAATGCTCCGGGCAATCTGCTTGGGTTGCTTAAGACAGTGGCTACCTGGGATGAGTTCCTTCCAGTTTTGCTTTTAGGTGAAATTTCTTCCGCCGAGCTGCCGGAAGACCTTCGCCGCCGGGTGCTTTCCAACCTGGAAATGCCGCCAAGCTACAGCCAATTGCTGGACTCGCTGCACCGTGCCCAGGTCTACCGCGAAATGTATGACCAGGCGCGCGAGCGGGGTCGCCAGCGCGAGCCCAATCTGTTCCGTAGCCTGGTTGGCACCAGTCGTGCCATTCAGCACGTGCGGCAAATGATGCAGCAAGTGGCGGATACCGACGCCAGCGTGCTGATCCTGGGTGAGTCGGGCACCGGCAAGGAAGTGGTGGCGCGTAACCTGCACTACCATTCCAAGCGCCGCGAAGCGCCGTTCGTGCCGGTCAACTGTGGCGCGATCCCGGCCGAGCTGCTGGAAAGCGAACTGTTCGGCCACGAGAAGGGCGCCTTTACCGGGGCCATCACCAGCCGTGCCGGGCGGTTCGAGCTGGCCAACGGCGGTACCCTGTTCCTCGACGAAATCGGCGACATGCCGTTGCCGATGCAGGTCAAGCTGCTGCGTGTGCTGCAGGAGCGCACCTTCGAGCGCGTGGGCAGCAACAAGACCCAGAGCATCGACGTGCGCATCATCGCTGCAACGCACAAAAACCTCGAGAACATGATCGAGGACGGCACCTTTCGCGAAGACCTGTACTACCGCTTGAACGTGTTCCCTATCGAAATGGCACCGCTGCGTGAGCGGGTGGAAGACATCCCGTTGCTGATGAACGAGCTGATTTCGCGCATGGAGCACGAGAAGCGCGGTTCCATTCGCTTCAATTCCGCCTCGATCATGTCGCTGTGTCGTCACGGCTGGCCGGGCAACGTGCGCGAGCTGGCCAACCTGGTCGAGCGCATGGCGATCATGCACCCGTACGGGGTCATTGGCGTGTCGGAACTGCCGAAGAAATTCCGCTATGTCGATGACGAAGACGAGCAGATGGTCGACAGCCTGCGCAGCGACCTGGAAGAGCGCGTGGCGATCAATGGCCACACACCAAACTTCAGCAACCACGCCATGCTGCCGCCCGAAGGCCTGGACCTCAAGGACTACCTGGGTAGCCTGGAGCAGGGCCTGATCCAGCAGGCGCTGGACGATGCCAACGGTATCGTTGCGCGCGCGGCTGAACGTTTGCGTATTCGCCGTACCACCCTGGTGGAGAAAATGCGCAAGTACGGCATGAGCCGCCAAGGTGGCGAGGAACAGGCGGAAGATTGAAGCCTGGCGGTTGCCTATGATGGCTTCTTCGCGGGCACGCCCGCTCCCACAGGATCGATACACATCTTCAATTCGGTGATATCCCTGTGGGAGCGGGCATGCCCGCGAAGAGGCCGGCACAAATCCCTATCTCCGGCACGGCTATTGCTACACCGCTGGCAACACACCGTTTTTATGACGGTCAGCCACGCGAGAGAGCACGATGCCCCAGGCCGCCCACGTATCCCGAGCCCCCGATCAGCAGGGGCAAACCCCGGTCGCGCAGGACAGCGGCCAGGGTATCGCGCAAGCCTTTGCCCTGTTCAATCAGGTGTCTAGCCAGCTGAGCCAGTCCTACAGCCTGCTTGAAGCCCGGGTCAGTGAGCTCAAAGGTGAGCTGGCCGTGGTCAGCGCCCAGCGCATCGACGAACTGAGTGAAAAGGAACGCCTGGCCAACCGCCTGCAGAACCTGCTCGACTTGCTGCCCGGCGGGGTGATCGTGATCGACGGCCAGGGCCTGGTGCGCGAAGCCAATCCGGCTGCCTGCGAGTTGCTCGGCGAGCCTCTGATCGGCCAATTGTGGCGCCAGGTGATCACCCGTAGCTTTGCTCCGCGCAAGGACGACGGCCATGAAGTCTCGCTGCGCGACGGTCGCCGCCTGTCGATCGCCACCCGCTCGCTGGATGCCGAGCCTGGCCAATTGGTGCTGCTCAACGACCTGACTGAAACCCGTCGCCTCCAGGACCAGCTGGCTCGCCACGAGCGCCTGTCGTCGTTGGGGCGCATGGTTGCCTCGCTGGCCCACCAGATCCGCACACCGCTGTCGGCAGCCATGCTGTATGCCGGCCACCTGGCCGATAGCGAGCAAGCGCTGAGCGCGGAAACCCGCCTGCGCTTCGCCGCGACCCTGAAGGAGCGCCTTCACGAGCTGGAACATCAGGTGCGCGACATGCTGGTGTTTGCCCGTGGCGAGTTGCCGCTGGGGGATCGGGTGACCCCGAAAGCGCTATTCCAGGCCTTGCAACAGGCGGCCCAGGCACATGTGCAGGGGCACGCCGTGCGCTGGCAGTGCGACAGTCATCTGGGTGAGTTGCTGTGCAACCGCGACACCCTGGTCGGCGCCTTGCTCAACCTGATTGAAAATGCCCTGCAGGCAAGCGATGGCCCGGCACGGCTGAAGGTGCACCTGTACCGCCGCGAACGTAGCTTGCACCTGTGCGTCAGCGATGCCGGCAGCGGTATCGATGCAGGCTTGCTCGGCCGTTTGGGCGAGCCGTTCCTTACCACCAAGGCCACTGGTACCGGCCTGGGCCTGGCCGTGGTCAAGGCGGTGGTGCGTGCGCATCAGGGCACGATCAACCTGCGCTCGAAAGTCGGCCGTGGTACCTGCGTGCGGGTAGAGCTGCCGTTGATCGACGGGCAATTGGCGGAGGGGGTGTAATGGCAATCAAGGTGCTGCTGGTCGAGGATGACCGCGTATTGCGCCAGGCGCTGGGCGATACCCTGGAAATCGGCGGTTTCGCCTATCAGGCAGTGGGCAGTGCCGAAGAAGCGCTGGAGGCCGTACTCGAAGACGCGTTCAGCCTGGTGGTCAGTGACGTCAACATGCCCGGTATGGATGGGCACCAGTTGCTGAGCCAGCTGCGCCGCCAGCAGCCACAGTTGCCGGTGCTGTTGATGACGGCGCATGCCGCCGTCGAGCGTGCGGTCGAGGCCATGCGTCAAGGCGCCGCCGACTACCTGGTCAAACCGTTCGAGCCCAAGGCGCTGCTCAACCTCGTGGAGCGGCATGCCGCCGGGCGTGTGACCGGCGAAGAAGGGCCGGTGGCCTGCGAGCCGGCCAGCCGCCAATTGCTGGAGCTGGCGGCCCGTGTGGCGCGCAGTGACTCGACCGTGCTGATTTCCGGCGAGTCCGGTACTGGCAAAGAAGTGCTGGCGCGCTACATTCACCAGCAGTCCCCGCGTGCGGCGCAGCCCTTCGTGGCGATCAACTGCGCGGCGATCCCCGACAACATGCTCGAGGCCACCCTGTTCGGCCACGAGAAGGGTGCCTTCACCGGTGCTATTGCGGCTCAGGCTGGCAAGTTCGAGCAGGCCGAAGGCGGCACCTTGCTGCTCGACGAAATCTCGGAAATGCCCATGGCCTTGCAGGCCAAGCTGCTGCGTGTGCTGCAGGAGCGCGAGGTGGAGCGGGTAGGCGGGCGCAAGCCGATCAGCCTGGACATTCGGGTGCTGGCCACCACCAACCGCGACCTGGCCGGCGAGGTGGCGGCCGGGCGCTTCCGCGAAGACCTGTACTACCGCCTGTCGGTGTTCCCGCTGGCCTGGCGCCCGCTGCGTGAGCGGCCGGGCGATATCCTGCAGTTGGCCGAGCGCCTGCTGGCGCGCCATGTGGCCAAGATGAAGCATGCCCCGGTGCGCCTCTCGCCAGCGGCTCGGGCCTGCCTGCAAGCCTATGCCTGGCCGGGCAACGTGCGCGAACTGGACAACGCCCTGCAGCGGGCGTTGATTCTGCAGCAGGGTGGCGTGATCGAGGCGGCGGATTTTTGTCTGGCAGGCGCCATTCCATTGTCGGCTGGCACCGAGCCATCTCTCGAGGTGGTTGCTGATGCCGGCGGCCTGGGGGATGACATGCGTCGCCATGAGTACCAGATGATCATCGACACCCTGCGCGCCGAGCGCGGCCGCCGCAAAGAGGCGGCCGAACGCCTGGGGATCAGTCCGCGGACGTTGCGCTACAAGCTGGCGCAGATGCGGGATGCCGGGTTTGACGTCGAGGCCAGCCTGTTCGGCTGATTGGCCAATCATCTGCAACTGGCGCGGACCTCTGGGGAGCGGCCTTGTGTCGCGAATGGGGCGCGAAGCGGCCCCAGGTCTTCAGCTCCGCCGCAAAGATCGCCGGGGCCGCTTTGCGGCCCATTCGCGACGCAAGGCCGCTCCCACAGGAATTGTGTGATCCCAGGGAAATTAGTCGCGAAGGCTGGCACCTTTGTTGCTTTAGGTAGGTCATTCGCCGCATGACTGTCAAAAAAATGCGGCCGCAGGAGAGAGAAGGGTCATGAGCCAAGGTGTTGAATTCAATCGTCTGATGTTGGACATGCGGGCCATGCAGGCCGATGCCATGTCGTTGCCCAAGGTCACTGCCGCCCCCGAGCTGGCGCCAGGGCAAAGCACCTTCGCCGACATGCTCGGCCAGGCCATCGGCAAGGTGCATGAGACGCAGCAAGCTTCGACCCAACTGGCCAACGCGTTCGAAATCGGCAAGAGCGGCGTCGACCTGACTGACGTGATGATCGCTTCGCAAAAGGCCAGCGTGTCGATGCAAGCCATGACCCAGGTACGCAACAAGCTGGTCCAGGCGTACCAGGACATCATGCAGATGCCGGTTTGAGGACGGATGTAACCCATGGCTGAAGCAGTCGTCGAAAACGCCCCCGCCAAAGCTGGCTCGCCAGCGGCCAAGCCGCCGCTGTTTGGCATGGCGTTTCTGGAAAACATCTCGCAGATGCCCATGCTGCGCCAGATCGGCCTCATGGTCGGCCTGGCGGCCAGCGTGGCCATCGGCTTTGCCGTGGTGCTGTGGTCGCAACAACCCGATTACCGTCCGTTGTACGGCAGCCTGTCGGGCATGGACACCAAGCAGGTCATGGACACCCTGGCTGCTGCTGACATCCCCTATAACGTGGAGCCCAACTCGGGTGCCCTGCTGGTCAAGGCCGACGACCTCTCCCGTGCGCGCCTGAAACTGGCAGCCGCCGGCGTGGCGCCGAGCGACGGCAATGTCGGCTTCGAACTGCTCGACAAGGAGCAGGGCCTGGGCACCAGCCAGTTCATGGAAACCACCCGCTACCGCCGCAGCCTGGAAGGCGAACTGGCACGTACCGTTTCCAGCCTCAACAACGTCAAGGCTGCGCGCGTGCACCTGGCCATTCCGAAAAGTTCGGTGTTCGTGCGTGATGAACGCAAGCCCAGCGCCTCGGTACTGGTCGAGCTGTACCCAGGCCGGGCACTGGAAGCCGGGCAGGTGATGGCCATCGTCAACCTGGTCGCCACCAGCGTGCCGGAACTGGACAAATCCCAGGTCACCGTCGTCGACCAGAAGGGCAACCTGCTGTCCGAGCAGATTCAGGATTCCGCGCTGACCCAGGCCGGCAAGCAGTTCGACTACAGCCGCCGGGTGGAAAGCATGCTCACCCAGCGTGTGCACAACATTCTGCAGCCGGTGTTGGGCAACGACCGCTACAAGGCCGAAGTGTCCGCCGACCTCGACTTCAGCGCGGTCGAGTCCACCTCCGAACAGTTCAACCCCGACCAGCCGGCGTTGCGCAGCGAGCAGTCGGTCGACGAACAACGTGCCAGCAGCCAAGGCCCGCAAGGCGTGCCTGGCGCGCTGAGCAACCAGCCACCCGGTGCCGCTTCGGCACCGCAGACCACCGGTGGCGCGGCTACCCCGGCTGCCGCCATTCAGCCTGGCCAACCGCTGGTGGATGCCAACGGCCAGCAGATCATGGACCCGGCCACCGGTCAGCCGATGCTCGCGCCGTACCCGTCAGACAAACGTCAGCAAAGCACCAAGAACTTCGAGCTGGACCGTTCCATCAGTCACACTCGCCAGCAGCAGGGGCGCATGACCCGCCTGTCGGTAGCGGTGGTGGTGGACGACCAGGTCAAGATCGACCCGGCCACTGGCGATACCACGCGGGCACCGTGGGGTGCCGAGGACCTGGCGCGCTTTACCCGCCTGGTGCAGGACGCAGTCGGCTTCGATGCCAGCCGTGGCGACAGCGTGACGGTAATCAACGTGCCGTTCGCCGCCGACCGTGGCGAGGAAATCGCCGATATCGCTTTCTACCAGCAACCCTGGTTCTGGGACATCGTCAAGCAGGTGCTGGGTGTGGTGTTCATCCTGGTGCTGGTGTTCGGCGTGCTTCGGCCAGTGCTGAACAACATTACCGGGGGCGGCAAGCAGGCTGCCCCGGACAGCGACATGGAGCTGGGCGGCATGATGGGTCTGGATGGCGAACTGGCCAACGACCGCGTCAGCCTGGGTGGCCCGACAAGCATTCTGCTGCCTAGCCCGAGCGAGGGTTACGAGGCACAGCTCAACGCAATCAAAGGCCTGGTGGCCGAAGACCCGGGCCGTGTGGCTCAGGTCGTGAAAGACTGGATCAACGCCGATGAGTGATAACCGAGCCGTTACCGCCAAGCTGAGCCGCGTCGACAAGGCGGCGATCCTTCTGCTCTCGCTGGGCGAGACCGATGCGGCCCAAGTGCTGCGGCACATGGGCCCGAAGGAAGTGCAGCGGGTAGGTGTGGCAATGGCGCAGATGGGCAATGTGCACCGTGACCAGGTCGAACAGGTGATGAGCGAGTTCGTCGACATTGTCGGCGACCAAACCAGCCTGGGCGTCGGTTCTGATGCGTACATCCGCAAGATGCTCAACCAGGCTCTGGGCGAGGACAAGGCCAACGGCCTGGTCGACCGCATCCTGCTCGGTGGCAATACCAGCGGCCTGGACAGCCTCAAGTGGATGGAACCGCGTGCCGTGGCCGACGTGATCCGCTACGAGCACCCGCAGATCCAGGCCATCGTGGTGGCCTATCTCGATCCTGACCAGGCCGGTGAAGTGCTGAGCAACTTCGACCACAAGGTGCGCCTGGACATCGTCTTGCGCGTGTCATCGCTGAACACCGTGCAACCCGCGGCGCTGAAGGAGCTGAACCAGATTCTCGAGAAGCAGTTCTCGGGCAACTCCAACGCCGCGCGCACCACCCTGGGTGGCATCAAGCGGGCGGCGGACATCATGAACTTCCTCGACAGTTCGGTGGAAGGCGCACTGATGGACGCGATCCGCGAAATCGACAGCGACCTGTCGGAGCAGATCGAAGACCTGATGTTCGTCTTCAACAACCTGGCCGACGTCGACGACCGGGGCATCCAGGCGCTGTTGCGCGAAGTGTCCTCCGACGTGTTGGTAGTGTCGCTCAAGGGCGCCGACGAGCGGGTCAAGGACAAGATTTTCAAGAACATGTCCAAACGTGCTTCGGAGCTGCTGCGCGACGATCTGGAGGCCAAAGGGCCGGTACGGGTCAGCGACGTGGAAACCGCGCAAAAAGAAATCCTCACCATTGCCCGGCGTATGGCCGAGGCCGGCGAAATCGTCCTCGGCGGCAAGGGCGCCGAGGAAATGATCTAAGGTATTCGCGATCCCATAGCCGACGTCGCCTTTTGTAGGAGCGGGTTTACCCGCGAAGGCGTCGGTCCTGGCAATCGAGGTTGTCGCTGCCGACGCATTCGCGGGTGAACCCGCTCCTACAAGGGGCCGTGTCGGCCGAACATGGTTTGAGAACATGACAGCATGTCCACTAAAGAACACCACCCCAGCGACTTGATCCGCGCCCGCGACCTTGAGGGCGTGGACGTGTGGGCGCTGCCCAGCTTCGACCCGGAACCGGAGCCCGAACCGGAGCCTGAGCCTGAGCCCGAGGTCATCGAGGAAGTCGAGGAAGTGCCGCTGGAAGAAGTCCAGCCGCTGACCCTGGAAGAGCTCGAAGCCATCCGTCAGGAGGCCTACAACGAGGGTTTCGCCACCGGTGAGCGCGAGGGCTTCCACAGCACCCAGCTCAAGGTCCGGCAGGAGGCCGAAGAGGCCCTGAAAACCAAGCTCGACAGCCTCGAACGGCTGATGGCCAACCTGATGGAGCCTATCGCCGAGCAAGACACGCAGATCGAGAAAAGCCTGGTGCACCTGATCGCGCACATGAGCCGCCAGGTGATTGGTCGCGAACTACGCAACGATTCCAGTCAGATCACTCAGGTGCTGCGCGAAGCGCTCAAGCTGCTGCCCATGGGCGCGGACAATATCCGCATCCACCTCAACCCGCAGGATTTCGAGCTGGCCAAGGCCCTGCGCGAACGCCATGAGGAGAACTGGCGGCTGCTGGAAGACAGCGCGCTGCTGCCGGGTGGTTGCCGCATCGAGACGGCCCACAGCCGTATCGATGCCACCATGGAAACGCGTATCGAAAAAGCGGTGGCGCAGCTGTTCGACCAGTTGCACGATCATTCCCTGCACCCGGCGGCGCCAGACATGTCGATAGACCTGGATGCGCCGGTCGAGCGTACCGTGGGCCGCCCAGATGCGCCTTGAACGCACCAGCTTCGGCAAGCGCCTGGGCACTTACGCTGAGGCCATCGAGCTGCCGGCCCAGCCCATCGTCGAAGGCCGCTTGCTGCGTATGGTCGGCCTCACCCTGGAAGCCGAAGGCCTGCGCGCAGCAGTGGGCAGCCGCTGCCTGGTGATCAACGATGACAGTTATCACCCGGTGCAGGTCGAGGCCGAAGTCATGGGCTTTTCCGGGCCCAAGGTGTTTCTGATGCCGGTGGGCAGCATCGTCGGCATCGCTCCGGGGGCCCGGGTAGTGCCGCTGGATGACGGCGGCCGTTTGCCCATGGGCATGAGCATGCTGGGCCGGGTGCTCGACGGCGCCGGCCGTGCGCTGGATGGCAAGGGCGGGATGAAGGCCGAGGACTGGGTGCCGATGGACGGCCCGGTGATCAACCCGCTCAACCGCGACCCTATCAGCAAGCCGTTGGATGTGGGCATTCGCAGTATCAATGGCCTGCTTACCGTCGGCCGTGGCCAGCGGTTAGGCCTGTTCGCCGGTACCGGGGTGGGTAAATCGGTATTGCTGGGCATGATGACCCGTTTCACCGAGGCCGAAATCATCGTGGTCGGCCTGATCGGTGAGCGGGGGCGCGAGGTAAAGGAGTTCATCGAGCACATCCTCGGTGAGGAGGGCCTCAAGCGCTCGGTGGTGGTGGCTTCGCCGGCCGACGATGCGCCGCTGATGCGCCTGCGCGCCGCCATGTATTGCACACGCATTGCCGAGTATTTCCGCGACAAAGGCAAGAATGTGCTGTTGCTGATGGACTCGTTGACCCGTTTCGCCCAGGCCCAGCGGGAAATTGCCCTGGCCATCGGCGAGCCGCCGGCCACCCGGGGTTATCCGCCCTCGGTGTTCGCCAAGCTGCCCAAGTTGGTGGAGCGGGCAGGCAATGGCGAACCTGGCGGTGGTTCGATCACTGCGTTCTATACCGTGCTGTCTGAAGGCGACGATCAGCAAGACCCGATCGCCGACTCGGCGCGGGGCGTGCTTGACGGCCACTTTGTGCTGTCGCGTCGGCTGGCTGAGGAAGGCCATTACCCGGCCATCGACATCGAAGCGTCTATCAGCCGGGTCATGCCCCAAGTGGTTGATGCCGACCATTTGCGCCAGGCACAGAAGTTCAAGCAATTGTGGTCGCGTCTGTCGCAAAGCCGCGACCTGATCAGCGTGGGGGCTTATGTCGCCGGCGGTGATCCGGAGACCGACCTGGCCATTGCCTTGCAATCGAAGCTGGTTGAGTTTCTGCGCCAGGGCCTGCGCGAGAACGTGGGCATGGCGCAGAGCCGCGAACAGCTGGGGGCGATTTTCACGCCCCCGGCAGGTTGATAGGCCGTGGCGCTGCCCGGACGTGCCGCGCGCCTGGCGCCGGTGGTGGACATGGCCGAAGAGGCCGAGCGCAAGGCGGCTCAGCGCCTTGGCCATTTCCAGCAGCAGGTGGCCACGGCCCAGGCCAAGCTGGCCGAACTGGAGCGCTTTCGCGAGGATTACCAGCTGCAGTGGATCAACCGCGGCGGGCAAGGGGTCAATGGCAGCTGGCTGGTCAATTACCAGCGTTTTCTCGGCCAACTGGAAACGGCCATGACCCAGCAGCGCCAGAGCCTGGTCTGGCACCAGAACAACCTCAATAACGCCCGGGGTACCTGGCAGCAGGCCTATGCCCGGGTGGAGGGTTTGCGCAAGCTGGTACAGCGCTACCAGGACGAGGCCCGGCGCGCTGAAGACAAGCGCGAGCAGCGCTTGCTGGATGAGCTGTCGCAGCGCCTGCCGCGGCAAAACCATCTATAGGTGTTCGCCGCAGGCCTTGCAGCGGAATAATTGGCCCGAAACAAATGAGAGGTCTTGCCCGCGAATGCGCCGCACGGGCGCCGCAGGTACCAGGGTGAACACTTGCCTCCCCCAGCATCGCCTGCTAAACCTTAAAGCAGTTGCATCCGCCATCATCGAAGGAATCGCTAGCATGGCAGTCGAGACTGATTTTTCGCAGGACGGGAAAAAGCTGACCATCAAGATCAAAGGGCGCTTCGATTTCGGCAAGCATCAGGAGTTTCGCGACGCCTACGAACGCCAGCCCAGGCGGCCGGATTCGGTGGTCGTCGACCTGAAGGACACCACCTACCTCGACAGCTCCGCGCTTGGCATGCTGCTGTTGCTGCGCGACCACGCGGGCGGCGACGAGTCGGATGTGCGGGTAGTGCATGCCAGCTCCGACGTGCGCAAGATTCTCGCTATCTCCAATTTCGAAAAACTCTTCGATATCAGTTGAGCGCCGACATGCCGGCCGAACAGGCGTTAACCGTGCTGGTCGCCGAAGACAGTGCTGTCGATCGCCTTCTACTTGCGCAGATCGTACGCCGCCAGGGGCATCAGGTATTCACTGCGGAAAACGGCGAGCAGGCGGTAGCGCTGTACCTCGAGCGGCGCCCGCAACTGGTGCTGCTGGACGCCCTGATGCCGGTCATGGATGGCTTCGAGGCGGCGCGGCAGATCAAGGCATTGGCTGGCGAAGCGTTGGTGCCGATCATTTTCCTGACATCGCTGAATGAAGAAGAAGGCCTGGTGCGTTGCCTGGAGGCGGGGGGCGATGATTTCATGGCCAAGCCCTACAGTGCGGTGATCCTCGCTGCCAAGATTCGCGCCATGGATCGTCTGCGCCGCTTGCAGGCAACGGTACTGGAACAGCGTGACCAGATCACCCGGCATCACCATCACCTGCTTAACGAACAGCGGGTCGCCAAGGCGGTGTTCGACAAGGTGGCCCACTCTGGTTGCCTTTCTGCGCCCAACATTCGCTACCTGCAATCGCCCTACGCGCTGTTCAATGGCGACCTGATGCTGGCGGCATTTACCCCGGCCGGCGACATGCGTGTGCTGCTTGGCGATTTCACCGGTCACGGCCTGCCGGCGGCGGTCGGCGCCATGCCGATGGCAGAGGTGTTCTACGGCATGACCGCCAAGGGCTACGGCATGGCGCAGATCCTGCGCGAGATGAATGCCAAGCTCAAGCGCATCCTGCCGGTGGACATGTTCTGCTGTGCGCTGTTGCTCAACCTCAGCATGCAGCGCGGCTCGGTGGAGGTGTGGAATGGCGGTATGCCTGATGGCTATCGCCTGTCGGTGGATGGCCAAGTGCTGTCGGCACTGAGTTCGCGGCACCTGCCGCTGGGCATTCTGGCCGCTGAGCGTTTCGATGACAGCACGGAGGTGTTGCCGCTGGCACCGGGCGAGCGCCTGTTGCTGCTGTCAGACGGTGTGATCGATACCGCCGACGACCAGGAACGTCTGTTTGGCGTACAGCGCCTGCGAGCGGTGCTGGCCGACAACCGCGACCCGGTGAAGTTGTTCGATGAGCTGATGCTGGCCCTGGAGCGTTTTGGTGGGCAGCCACGCGATGACATCAGCTTGTGCGATATTCGCATGTTCACTGCCGAGGAGCGGGTGGCGGCCCCGATGATCTACTCTGATAGTGGCCGCTCCAGCCCGCTGGACTGGTCGCTGAGCTTCGAGGTGCGTGGCGAAAGCCTGAAACGCTTCAACCCTGTGCCGTACCTGGTGCAGTTGTTGCAGGAAATTCATGGCCTGCGCGCACGTACCGGCAACCTGCACAGTGTGCTTAGCGAGTTGTATTCCAATGCGCTGGAGCATGGTGTGCTGGGCCTGGACTCACAGCTCAAGCGCGATGTGCAAGGCTTTACCGACTATTACCAGGAGCGTGCCCGGCGCCTGGAATCGCTGACCGAAGGCTTTGTAAGCATCGATTTCAAGGTTGAACCGCATGGTGGCGGTGGGCGTCTGATGATCAAGGTGCGCGACAGCGGTGCCGGCTTCGACGTGCAGCGCGTGCTTGCGCGGCCTTCGCCGGACCAGGGGCTGAGCGGCCGCGGTCTGAATCTGGTGCGGCAGTTGGCCAGTGACGCGCGCTGGAGTGAAGGCGGGCGTTGCGCGCATGTGGAGTTCGTATGGTGAGCCACGGGTTGGCTCGGGCATAATCTGGCTTGATCAAGGAGTGAACAAGTGACTGACATGCATATTGACCACAAGGTACTCAGTGACCTGCGTGAGGTCATGGAAGATGGCTACCTGCAGTTGGTGCAGACTTTTCTGGACGACTCGGAGCGGCGTCTTGGGCAGTTGCACGCGGCCAAAAGCGCCGAGGAACTTGGCGCGGCAGCTCACAGTTTCAAGGGCAGCAGCAGCAACATGGGCGCGGTGGCCTTGGCCAGCCTGTGTCAGCAGCTCGAAGAGCGCGCGCGGCGGCCCCCGTTGTACGGTATTGAAGACTTGATCAGCCGCATCGACATGGAATTCGTCGTGGTGCAGCACTTTTACCGCGGTGAGCAGCAACGTATTTCCGCAGGCTGATACGTGAGTTGGCGCGAGTCTTGCCTGTCTCTGCCTCGATGATTTTTTGTTTCTGGCGCGGAGACCGCTCGATGCCTGTCGCACCCAACCCTTTGCTGCAAGCCAATGCCATTGCCAAAACCTCGCGCTCGGCCACCGTGCAGGCGGACAAACCGCTGCAGGCGCTGGGTGACAAGGGCGATGCCTTTGGCCAGGTGATGGCCAGGCAGGGCCGCGACAAGGTTACCGGGCAGGACGACAAGGTCGCTCAGGCCAAGCCCAAGGACAAACCTGATGCGGCAGTTGGCGGCAAGAAAGACCCGGCTGGCAAAGCTGCAGTTGCCGATGACGGCAACAAGTTGCCAGAAGAGGATTCGGCCCAGGCCGATACGGGTGTGCGTGATGCCAGCCTGGTGGCCGGTCAGGTCACTGATGCCCAGCCCGGCGCACAACTGATCCAGGCGCAGGCCGAGGCGGTGGCGCCCGTGCTGCAGGCGGCCACGGCGCAAACCCAGGTTGCCGCGGTACTGCCTGAAGAGCCGTCCGCGGAGGAGGCCTTCGATCCGGATGCTGACCCCCTGGCCAACCTGCCGACCCTGCGCCTGGCGCTGGAGCACAGTGCCCAGGCTAAAGGTGGCACCTCGGCACATGCCCTTGATGCTGCCCAGGCTCAGGGCGAGGAAGGGCAGGCAGCCGTCAATACCTTGGCGAATCTGGTCGAGAATACCGATGGCGAGAGTGGCGAACCCGGTGGCAAGGCCTTTGGCGCCTTGCTTGAAGACGGCCTGAAAGACACCAAGAGCGCCAGCAGCGACACCCGCATCGATGATTTTGCCAACCGCCTGGCCAGCCTGACCCAGGCGGCCACGGCCAAGACCGCCAACGCCGTACCGGCCACTGCGAACCCGCTGCATCAGCCATTGCCGATGAACCAGAACGCTTGGGCCGAGGGCCTGGTCAACCGGGTCATGTACCTGTCCAGCCAGAACCTCAAGTCGGCTGATATCCAGCTGGAACCGGCAGAACTCGGTCGCCTCGACATTCGCGTCAATGTTGCGGCGGACCAGGCCACCCAGGTCACCTTCATCAGCGGCCACGCCGGCGTACGTGACGCCCTTGACAGCCAGGTGCACCGCCTGCGCGAACTGTTTGCCCAGCAGGGTTTGGCGCAGCCGGATGTCAACGTGGCTGACCAGTCGCGCGGGCAGCAACAGCAGCAGGGGCAGGCCCAGGGCAGCAACCTTTCCGGGGTGGCGGCGCGCCGGGCCGAGCAGGGTGCGGCCGAGGCGGTCGATAGTGCCCGGCCTTTGGAGCAGCAGGTGGTTGTCGGCGACAGTGCGGTCGATTACTACGCCTGATAACTGTTGGCCTGGGCTGGCTTCTTCGCGGGCGAGCTCGCTCCCACAGGAATTTCGTTGATTTCGAGCCCTGTGCGGTACCTGTGTGAGCGGGCGTGCCCGCGAAGAAGCCAGCACCGCAAAACCTGCTGGAATCCATCCCCTGCAAAATCTGGCATAACACTTGCTCAAGCCAAGCCATTCTCCTTTGAACCCCCGATGGACGACGGATTATTGGCATGGCGAAGAGCGAAGCAGTCAAAGACCCCGCCACTAAAGGCAAACTCAAGCTGATCCTGCTGGCTGTCGTCGGCCTGTTGCTGGCGATCGGCCTTTCGGTGGGCGCTACCTGGTTCATCATGCACAAGAGCGAGCCGGCTCCGGCCGCCGAGGCCACGGCCAGCAACGTCAAGCCAGGGGCGATCTACGAGGCGCTGACCCCGGCCTTCGTGGTCAACTTCAACCAGAACGGCCGCCAGCGCTACATGCAGCTGAGCATCACCCTGCAGGCGCGTAACCAGGCCGACCTGGATGCCCTCAAGGTGCACATGCCGGTGATCCGCAACAACCTGGTGATGATGTTCTCCGGGCAAGGGTTCGACACCCTCGCCAGCAGCCCGGTAGGGCAGGAGATGCTGCGCCAGAAGGCCACCGCAGTGGTCCAGGAAGTGGCGCAGAAGGAAGTCGGCAAGCCGGTCATCGACCAGTTGCTGTTCACCAATTTCGTATTGCAGTAGGAGTCCGCAATGGCCGTACAGGACCTGCTGTCCCAGGATGAAATCGATGCCCTGTTGCATGGTGTCGACGACGGGCTGGTGCAGACCGAGAGTGCATCCGAGCCTGGCAGTATCAAAAGCTACGACCTGACCAGTCAGGACCGTATCGTGCGGGGTCGCATGCCGACCCTGGAAATGATCAACGAGCGCTTCGCCCGCTATACCCGTATCAGCATGTTCAACCTGCTACGCCGCTCCGCAGACGTGGCCGTGGGGGGCGTGCAGGTCATGAAGTTCGGCGAATACGTGCACTCGCTGTACGTGCCGACCAGCCTCAACCTGGTCAAGATCAAGCCGTTGCGCGGCACCTCGCTGTTCATCCTTGACGCCAAGCTGGTGTTCAAGCTGGTAGACAACTTCTTTGGCGGCGATGGCCGCCACGCCAAGATCGAAGGGCGTGAGTTCACCCCGACCGAACTGCGTGTGGTGCGTATGGTGCTGGACCAGTGTTTCGTCGACCTCAAGGAAGCCTGGCAGGCGATCATGCCGGTCAGCTTCGAGTACATGAACTCCGAGGTCAACCCGGCCATGGCCAACATTGTCGGCCCCAGCGAGGCGGTGGTGGTGTCCACCTTCCACATCGAACTGGACGGCGGCGGCGGCGATCTGCACGTGACCATGCCGTACTCGATGATCGAGCCGGTGCGGGAAATGCTCGATGCCGGCTTCCAGTCGGACCTGGACGACCAGGACGAGCGCTGGGTCAAGGCCCTGCGCGAGGACGTGCTGGACGTGGCCGTGCCAATGACCGCCACGGTCGCGCGACGCCAGCTGAAGCTGCGCGACATCCTGCACATGCAGCCGGGTGACGTGATCCCGGTCGAGCTGCCCGAGCACCTGGTGCTGCGCGCTAACGGGGTGCCAGCGTTCAAGGCGCGGCTGGGCTCGCACAAGGGCAACCTGGCCCTGCAGATCATCGACCCGATCGAACGCCGCTGACGGTGTGCCGGTCGCTTACAACGAATTGAATGCCTGTCGAGGAAATCATGGCTAACGAAAACGAGATCACCTCCCCAGAGGACCAGGCGCTGGCCGATGAGTGGGCCGCAGCGTTGGAAGAAACCGGTTCTGCCGGGCAGGCCGACATCGATGCACTGCTGGGCGGGGACACCGGCAGCAGCAGCGGCCCGGGCCGCCTGCCGATGGAAGAATTCGCCAGCTCGCCGAAGCCGAACGAAAATGTCAGCCTCGAAGGCCCGAACCTGGACGTGATCCTGGACATCCCGGTGAACATTTCCATGGAGGTGGGCAGCACCGAGATCAACATCCGCAACCTGCTGCAGCTCAACCAGGGCTCGGTGATCGAGCTCGACCGCCTGGCCGGCGAGCCGCTCGACGTGCTGGTCAACGGCACGCTGATCGCCCATGGCGAAGTGGTCGTGGTCAACGAAAAGTTCGGCATCCGCCTGACCGACGTGATCAGCCCCAGCGAACGTATCAAGAAGCTGCGCTGAGTGAAGGGCACGATGCGCGCCATCGCCGCGGCAGCGGTGCTGTTCGCCAGCCACGCCTGCCTGGCTGCGGCCACGCCAGCAGCCACCCCGGCGGCTCAACCTGGCAGTCTCGGCGGGCAGCTGGCGCAGATGGTCTTGGGCCTGCTGCTGGTGGTGGGCCTGATCTTCTTCCTGGCCTGGCTGCTGCGGCGGCTGCAGAGCACCGCAGTGAAGGGTGGGCAGGTGATCGAGATTGTCGGCAGCCGTGCCATCGGCCCGCGTGACCGCCTGCTGTTGGTGCAGGTGGGCAAGGAGCAGATCCTGATCGGCCATACCCCCGGCACCATTGAGGCCCTGCACGTACTGGCCGAACCCGTGGAAGTGCCGGCAAGCGCCCGTCAGGCGACGCCGGAGTTTGCCCAGCGGCTGATGGAGCTGATGGGCAAGGACCCTAAGGACAACAAGTGATGAGCGGCGCGCTGCGTACGTTGTTGACTCTGGCGCTGCTGCTGGCTGCGCCGCTGGCCCTGGCCGCCGACCCGCTGTCGATCCCGGCCATCACCCTGTCCAACACCCCGGACGGGCAACAGGAATATTCGGTCAGCCTGCAAATCCTGCTGATCATGACCGCGCTGAGCTTCATCCCGGCGTTCGTCATTCTGATGACCAGCTTTACCCGCATCATCATCGTGTTTTCGATTTTGCGCCAGGCGCTGGGCCTGCAGCAGACGCCGTCCAACCAGTTGCTGACTGGCATGGCGCTGTTCCTGACCATGTTCATCATGGCGCCGGTGTTCGATCGGGTGAACCAGGACGCGCTGCAGCCTTACCTGAAGGAGCAGATGACTGCCCAGCAGGCGATCGACAAGGCTCAGGGGCCGCTCAAGGACTTCATGCTGGCGCAAACCCGGCAAAGCGACCTCGACCTGTTCATGCGCTTGTCCAAGCGTACTGACATCGCCGGCCCCGACCAGGTGCCGCTGACGATCCTGGTGCCGGCGTTCGTCACTTCCGAGCTGAAGACGGCGTTCCAGATCGGTTTCATGATCTTCATCCCGTTCCTGATCATCGACATGGTCGTGGCCAGTGTGCTGATGGCCATGGGTATGATGATGCTGTCGCCGCTGATCATCTCGCTACCGTTCAAGATCATGCTGTTCGTGCTGGTCGATGGCTGGGCGTTGATCATGGGCACCCTGGCCAGCAGTTTCGGCGGCGTCTGACGCCGTCAAGGAGAGCCGCCGATGACACCTGAAGTAGCTGTCGACCTGTTTCGTGATGCCCTGTGGCTGACCACCCTCATGGTCGCCGTGCTGGTGGTGCCGAGCCTGTTGGTGGGCCTGGTGGTGGCGATGTTCCAGGCTGCCACGCAGATCAACGAACAGACCTTGAGCTTTTTGCCGCGCCTGCTGGTGATGCTGATCACGCTGATCATCGCCGGGCCGTGGCTGGTGCAGAAGTTCATGGAGTACTTCACCACCCTTTACACCAACATCCCGCAGCTCATTGGTTGATGCGGCGATGCTGGAGCTGACCGACACGCAGATTGGCACCTGGGTCGCCACCTTCATCCTGCCGTTGTTCAGGGTGACTGCGGTGCTGATGACCATGCCAATCTTCGGTACCCGCATGTTGCCGGCGCGGATTCGCCTGTACGTGGCGGTGGCGGTGACCGTGGTGATCGTGCCGGCATTGCCGCCGCTGCCCGAGTTCGACCCGTTGAGCCTGCGCGGTATGCTGTTGTGCGCCGAGCAGATCATCGTTGGTGCGCTGTTTGGCCTGGCCTTGCAGTTGCTGTTTCAGGCTTTCGTGGTTGCCGGGCAAATCGTCGCGGTACAGATGGGTATGGCGTTCGCCTCGATGGTCGACCCCGCCAACGGGGTCAACGTCACGGTAATCAGTCAGTTCATGACCATGCTGGTGAGTGTGTTGTTCCTGTTGATGAACGGCCACTTGGTGGTGTTCGAGGTACTGACCGAAAGTTTTACCACCTTGCCGGTGGGGAGTGCGCTGGTGGTCAATCACTTCTGGGAGCTGGCCGGGCGCATGGGCTGGGTGTTCGGTGCCGGTCTGCTGTTGATTCTGCCGGTGATCGCTGCGCTGCTGGTGGTGAACATTGCCTTTGGCGTAATGACCCGCGCCGCGCCGCAGCTGAACATTTTCTCCATCGGCTTCCCGCTGACCTTGGTCATGGGCATGTTCATCTTCTGGGTCGGCCTGGCCGATGTCCTGTCCCACTATCAGGCATTGGCCAGCGAAACGCTGCAATGGCTGCGTGAGTTGGCGAGGGCGCGCTGAGCATGGCAGAAAGCGAGAGCGGTCAGGACAAGACAGAAGACCCCACTGAAAAGCGCAAGCGCGACGCCCGCGAGAAGGGCGAGGTCGCCCGCTCCAAGGAGCTGAACACGGTGGCTGTGACCCTGGCGGGTGCCGGTGGCCTCCTGGCGTTCGGCGGCCACGTGGCCGAGACATTGCTGGCGTTGATGCGCATGAACTTCAGTTTGACCCGCGACATCATCGTCGATGAACGGGCCATGGGTGCCTTCCTGCTGGCCTCGGGCAAGATGGCCATATGGGCGGTGCAGCCGGTGCTGATCCTGCTGTTCGTGATTTCCTTCGTGGCGCCCATCGCGCTTAGCGGCTTCCTGTTCTCGGGCAGCTTGTTGCAGCCAAAATTCAGCCGCATGAACCCGCTGTCGGGGATCAAGCGCATGTTCTCGATGCAGGCCTTGACTGAATTGCTCAAGGCGCTGGCCAAGTTCTTCGTGATTCTGGTGGTGGCGGTGGTGGTGCTCTCCGGTGACCGCCAGGCCTTGCTGTCGATTGCCAATGAGCCGCTGGAGCAGGCGATCATCCACAGCCTGCAGGTGGTGGGCTGGAGTGCCTTGTGGATGTCAGCCGGGCTGTTGCTGATTGCCGCGGCAGACGTGCCGTTCCAGCTGTACCAGACGCACAAGAAAATGAAGATGACCAAGCAGGAAGTGCGCGACGAGTACAAGGACAGCGAAGGCAAGCCCGAAGTCAAGCAACGTATTCGCCAACTGCAGCGCGAGGTGTCGCAGCGGCGCATGATGGCGGCGGTGCCGGATGCAGACGTGATCATCACCAACCCGACGCATTATGCGGTGGCTTTGCAGTACGACCCGGAGAAAGGCGGTGCGGCGCCGTTGCTGCTGGCCAAGGGTAGCGATTTCATGGCGTTGAAGATTCGTGAAATTGGCGTGGAGCACAACATCCAGATCCTCGAATCGCCGGCGCTGGCGCGGGCGATCTATTACTCCACCGAACTTGAGCAGGAAATCCCGGCGGGGCTGTACCTGGCGGTGGCCCAGGTGCTGGCGTATGTGTTCCAGATTCGCCAATACCGCGCCGGCAAGGGCAAACGCCCAGAGCCGCTGAAGGACGACCTGCCGATCCCGCCGGACCTGCGCCGCGACAGTTGACCTTGTGTCATGGCTTCTGGCCCTTTCGCGGGTAAACCCGCTCCTACACTGATCTGGGGGCACATTGGTGGGCATAGTCCGTCGTAGGAGCGGGTTTACCCGCGAATACGGTAGCGGCGGCAACATAAATCCCCCGTCGAGCAAAGTTGGAAAGCTTCTTGCAAAGCCACGCCCAGGCGCCCCCTGGGCGTCAAAGTTTTGCATCAAGAGGACTCGCGGTGGATCGCACTCAGTTAATCAGCAACGCCCGCAACAACCTGGCCGGGCTCGGCCGGGGCAACCTGGGTGTGCCGCTGTTGTTGCTGGTGATGTTGGCAATGATGATGTTGCCGATACCGCCGTTCCTGCTCGACGTGTTCTTCACCTTCAACATCGCCCTGTCGATCGTGGTGCTGCTGGTCTGTGTATACGCCTTGCGCCCGCTCGACTTTGCCGCGTTCCCGACCATCTTGCTGGTGGCCACGTTGTTGCGCCTGGCTCTGAACGTGGCGTCCACCCGTGTGGTCATGCTGCATGGCCAGGAGGGCCATGGCGCTGCCGGTAAAGTGATCCAGGCCTTCGGTGAAGTGGTGATCGGCGGTAACTACGTGGTCGGTGCCGTGGTGTTCGCCATCCTCATGATCATCAACTTCGTGGTGGTGACCAAGGGTGCCGGGCGTATCTCGGAAGTGAGTGCGCGTTTCACCCTCGACGCCATGCCTGGCAAGCAGATGGCCATCGACGCCGACCTCAATGCCGGCCTGATCGACCAGGCCCAGGCCAAGCATCGCCGTGCCGAGGTGGCGCAGGAGGCCGAGTTCTACGGTTCGATGGACGGTGCCAGCAAGTTCGTGCGCGGCGACGCCATCGCCGGCTTGCTGATCCTGTTCATCAACCTGATCGGCGGCATGCTCATCGGCATGCTGCAGCACAATATGTCGTTCAGCGAGGCCGGCAAGGTCTATGCCCTGCTGACCATCGGTGACGGTTTGGTGGCGCAATTGCCATCACTGCTGCTGTCCACCGCCGCCGCGATCATGGTGACCCGCGCGTCGGGTTCCGAGGACATGGGCAAGCTGATCAATCGGCAGATGTTCGATTCGCCCAAGGCCCTGGCGGTGTCTGGCGCGTTGATGATCGTCATGGGCCTGGTGCCGGGCATGCCGCACATTGCCTTCCTCAGCCTCGGCCTGATGGCTGCCGGCGGCGCCTACCTGGTGTGGAAGAAGCAGCAGCAGGCCAAGGTCAAAGCCCAGCAGGAGGCGCAGCGCCAGCAGGACCTGCTGCCCTCGCCTCAGCGCGCGCTGGAAACCAAGGAGCTGGGTTGGGACGACGTCACCCCCATCGACATGATCGGCCTGGAGGTCGGCTATCGGCTGATCCCGCTGGTCGACCGCAACCAGGGCGGCCAGCTGCTGGCGCGGATCAAGGGCGTGCGCAAGAAGCTGTCGCAGGACCTGGGTTTCCTGATGCCCACCGTGCACATTCGCGACAACCTCGACCTGCAACCCAGCGCGTATCGCCTGACCCTGATGGGGGTGATTCTGGCCGAGGCGGAGATCTATCCGGACCGCGAACTGGCGATCAACCCTGGGCAGGTGTTTGGCACCCTCAACGGTATTGCCGCGCGCGACCCGGCGTTTGGCCTGGAGGCGGTGTGGATCGACGTCGGCCAGCGCTCACAGGCGCAGTCGCTGGGTTACACCGTGGTCGATGCCAGCACCGTGGTGGCCACCCACCTCAACCAGATCCTGCAGAAGCACTGCCACGAGCTGATCGGCCACGAAGAGGTTCAGCAACTGCTGCAGGTGCTGGCCAAGGCATCGCCTAAACTTGCAGAAGAGCTGGTGCCGGGCGTCATTTCCTTGTCGGGGCTGCTCAAGGTGCTGCAAGCCCTGTTGTCGGAACAGGTGCCAGTGCGCGATATTCGCAGTATTGCCGAGGCCATCGCGAACAACGCGGGCAAGAGTCAAGATACCGCCGCGCTGGTGGCGGTGGTGCGCGTCGGATTGTGTCGCGCCATCGTGCAAAGCATTGTCGGCGTTGAG
Source organism: Pseudomonas sp. YQ_6 (assembly GCF_043103245.1). NCBI lineage: Bacteria > Pseudomonadati > Pseudomonadota > Gammaproteobacteria > Pseudomonadales > Pseudomonadaceae > Pseudomonas > Pseudomonas sp. YQ_6. Next base: position 17,345 of record NZ_JBICJR010000009.1, on the reverse strand, counting down.
TCGGAGCTACCAGTGATTACCCTGGAGCCAAGGTTGGAACAGATTTTGCTGAATAGTCTGCAAAGGGCTGGGCAGGGTCAGGAAGACGGTGTTCTTCTGGAACCTAGCATGGCCGAGAAGCTGCAACGTTCGCTGATCGAGGCGGCCCAGCGCCAGGAAATGCAGGGTCAGCCGGCCATTCTGCTGGTCGCCGGCCCGATCCGCGCCATGTTGTCGCGTTTCGGTCGCCTGGCTGTACCGAATTTGCATGTTCTGGCGTATCAGGAAATACCTGACAACAAGCAAGTCACCATCGTTGCCACCGTGGGCCCTAACGGCTGAGGTAGGGGATAATGCAAGTTAAGCGATTTTTCGCCGCCGATATGCGTCAGGCCATGAAACTGGTCCGTGACGAGCTGGGCGCCGATGCCGCGATCATCGGCAACCGCCGCATTGCCGGTGGTGTCGAGCTGACGGCCGCGCTGGACTACAAGCTGTCCGCCCTGGCCCCGCGTGTGCCCAACGCCGAGCTGGAAGAAGAGCTGCGCAAGACCCATACGCGCATTGCCACTGCCCAGGCCGAGCTGGACCAGCGTCAGGACAGCAGCGACAACAACCGCCAATTGTTCGCCGGGCAATCTTTGACCGCTGCCGAACCGTTGATCGAGCCGCACGTCGAGGCCCCGGAGGCCGCGGCCGTACCGGCTGCTGCGCCGGTTGACCCACGCCTGTTCGATGCCATGCGCTCCGAGCTGTCGGGCCTGCGCGAGCTGCTGGAAGTGCAACTCGGTTCGCTGGCCTGGAATCAGCTGCAGGGCAGCAAGCCGCAGCAGGCCAACCTTTGGCGCCGCCTGCAACGTATTGGCCTGTCCGGGCCGATCGCCCGCGAGCTGCTGGACCTGACCGCCGAGATCGAAGAGCCGCGCCAGGCCTGGCGCATGCTGCTGGCTCACTTGGCACGGATGATCGAAGTGCCTGAAATCGAGCCGATCGAAGAGGGCGGGGTGATCGCCATGGTCGGCCCGGCGGGCATGGGCAAGACTACCACCCTGGCCAAGCTGGCCGCGCGCTACGTGCTCAAGTACGGCGCGCAGAACCTGGCGTTGGTGAGCATGGACAGCTTCCGTATTGGCGCCCAGGAGCAGCTCAAGACCCTGGGCCGCATCCTCAACGTGCCGGTGACTTACGTCGACCCGGGCCAGTCGCTGGCAGCAGCGCTGGAACCACTGCTGCGCAAGCGCGTGGTGCTGATCGATACTGCCGGCCTGCAAGCCAGCGACCCTGCGCTGCGCATGCAACTGGAAACCTTGGCCGGGCGTGGCATTGCCGCGAAGAACTACCTGGTGCTGGCCACCACCAGCCAGAAGCAGGTGCTGACCGCCGCCTACCACAGCTACAAGCGCTGTGGCCTGGCCGGCTGCATCCTGACCAAACTCGATGAAACGGCGAGCCTTGGCGATGTGCTGAGCCTTGCCATCAGTCATGAACTGCCAGTGGCCTATCTTACCGATGGCCCACGCATTCCTGACGACCTGCACCTGCCGCGGGGCCACCAGTTGGTCACGCGGGCGGTGAATGTGCAGCAGCAGGATGAGCCCAGCGAAGAGGCCATGGCCGACATGTTCGCTGATCTCTATCACAACCCACGGCGAGCGGGTTGACCATGAAGCGTGTGCAAAGTCGCTATGCCAAGGGGCACGCAGAATTGCCCTACGTGTGGCCTGAGTCCCAGCGAGACAAGGTAAAGAACAGACATGGGTAGCATGCATCCCGTACAGGTGATCGCCGTGACCGGTGGCAAAGGTGGCGTCGGCAAGACTAACGTTTCAGTGAACTTGTCCCTGGCGCTGGCCGAGCTTGGCCGCAGGGTCATGCTGCTGGACGCCGACCTGGGCTTGGCCAATGTCGACGTGTTGCTGGGCCTTACCCCCAAACGTACCCTCGCCGATGTGATTGAAGGGCGTTGCGAGCTGCGTGACGTGATGCTGCAGGGCCCCGGCGGTGTGCGTATCGTACCGGCAGCCTCGGGCACCCAGAGCATGGTGCATCTGGCCCCGGCCCAGCATGCCGGGTTGATCCAGGCGTTCAGCGAGATCGGCGACAACCTCGATGTGTTGGTGATCGATACCGCTGCGGGTATCGGTGACTCGGTGGTCAGCTTCGTTCGCGCCGCCCAGGAAGTGCTGCTGGTGGTGTGTGATGAACCTACCTCGATTACCGACGCGTACGCGTTGATCAAGCTGCTCAATCGCGACTATGGCATGAACCGTTTCCGTGTGTTGGCCAACATGGCGCAGAGCCCGCAGGAAGGGCGCAACCTGTTTGCCAAGCTGACCAAGGTCACCGACCGCTTCCTTGACGTTGCCCTGCAGTACGTGGGTGCCGTGCCGTACGACGAGTGCGTGCGCAAGGCGGTGCAGAAGCAGCGTGCCGTCTACGAAGCCTTCCCTCGCTCCAAGTGCGCGCTGGCCTTCAAGGCGATTGCCCAGAAGGTCGACAGCTGGCCGCTGCCGGCCAATCCGCGCGGCCATCTGGAGTTCTTTGTCGAGCGCTTGGTGCAACCCACCAGCGCGGGACCCGTACTATGAACGCCAGCGGCTTCAAGATGTACAGCCGGGCGGCGAAGGACGCCCAGTACGAGCTGATCGAACGCTACGCCCCGCTGGTCAAGCGCATCGCCTACCACCTGTTGGCGCGCTTGCCGGCCAACGTGCAGGTCGAGGACCTGATCCAGGCCGGCATGATCGGCCTGCTGGAAGTGGCCAACAAATACGACGCCAGCAAGGGCGCCAGCTTTGAGACCTACGCCGGCATCCGCATCCGCGGGGCCATGCTGGACGAAGTGCGCAAAGGCGATTGGGCACCGCGTTCGGTACACCGCAACACCCGTATGGTCAGTGATGCCATGCGTGCAGTTGAGGCCAGAACAGGCCGTGACGCTAAAGATCATGAAGTTGCTGCCGAACTCCAATTGAGTCTCGATGATTACTACGGGATCTTGAACGATACCCTGGGCAGCCGCCTGTTCAGCTTCGACGACCTGTTGCAGGACGGCGAGCACGAAGGGCTGCATGAGGATGGCGCCAGTGGCCAGGTCGAACCTGCGCGCGGCCTGGAGGAGGAGCGCTTCCAGGCTGCCCTGACCGAGGCTATCGCCAACCTGCCGGAGCGTGAGCGCCTGGTGCTGGCGCTGTACTACGACGAAGAGCTGAACCTCAAGGAAATCGGTGAGGTGCTGGGTGTCAGCGAGTCGCGGGTCAGCCAGTTGCACAGCCAATGTGCCGCGCGCCTGCGCAGCCGCCTGGGGGAATGGCGGGCACGTTGAGCCCACTGTCGTTGCAGTCGTTTTCCACGTTGTACCGAATTGAATGAGTGCGTGCTCGGTAGGCCGAGCGCGTTTGAGACTGCTTGGAGGTCTAATTGGACAAGAACATGAAAATCCTCATCGTTGACGATTTTTCGACGATGCGGCGGATCATCAAGAACCTGTTGCGTGACCTGGGGTTCACCAACACCGATGAAGCCGATGACGGCACCACGGCGTTGCCGATGCTGGAAAACGGCCACTACGATTTCCTGGTGACCGACTGGAACATGCCGGGCATGTCCGGCATCGACCTGCTGCGTAAAGTGCGTGCCAGCGACAAGCTGAAAAGCATGCCGGTCTTGATGGTGACCGCCGAAGCCAAGCGCGACCAGATCATTGAAGCGGCCCAGGCCGGCGTCAATGGTTACGTGGTCAAGCCGTTCACCGCTCAGGTGCTCAAAGAGAAGATCGAGAAGATCTTCGAACGCGTCAACGGCTGAGTCACGTCAGGGGGGGCGCGTCATGGATTCATCACAAACGTCTTTGGGCGAGTTCGAGTCGACCCTGAAGAAGCATGCCCAGGAGTTGGTCGAAAGCCTGGAGCGGGGCCGTTTCGGCGAGGCGGTGCAGTTGATTCACGAACTGAACCAGACCCGCGACCGCGGCCTGTACCAGGAAGTCGGCAAGCTGACTCGCGAGCTGCACAGTGCCATCGTCAGTTTCCAGATCGACCCCACCATGCCGCAGGCAGAAGAGGTGTCGCAGATTACCGACGCCACCGAGCGCCTGTCGTATGTGGTCAAGCTCACCGAGGGCGCGGCCAACCGCACCATGGACTTGGTCGAGGAAAGCACGCCGGTGCTCAATGAGCTGGCCAGCGAGGCCAAGGCCCTGAGCACCGACTGGCAGCGCTTCATGCGCCGCGAAGTGGCTGCGCCGGAATTTCGTGATCTGGTCAAGCGAGTCGACAGTTTCCTGACGCACAGCGCCGAGGGTAACTGCAAGGTTTCCGGGCACCTCAATGACATTTTGCTGGCCCAGGACTATCAGGACCTGACCGGCCAGGTGATCAAGCGCGTCACCGCACTGGTGACCGAGGTGGAAAGCAACCTGCTCAAGCTGGTGCTGATGGCCAGCCAGGTCGACCGCTTTGCCGGTATAAAACATGACCACGATCAATTGCGTGCAGAAAAAGATCGAGAAAAACATCCGACTCGGGGTGAAGGTCCGCAGATTCATGCCGATAAGCGTGAAGACGTCGTGTCCGGTCAGGACGATGTCGATGATCTGCTGTCCAGCCTTGGTTTTTAAGGAGCACGTTTGATGAGCTTCGGCGCCGATGAAGAAATCCTCCAGGATTTCCTGGTAGAAGCCGGCGAAATACTTGAGCAATTGTCCGAGCAACTGGTCGAGCTGGAAAGCCGACCTGACGATGCCGACCTGCTCAATGCGATCTTTCGCGGTTTCCACACTGTAAAAGGGGGCGCCGGCTTCCTTCAGCTGAACGAGCTGGTGGAGTGCTGCCATATCGCCGAGAACGTGTTCGACGTCCTGCGCAAAGGTGAGCGCCGGGTCGATGCGGAACTGATGGATGTGGTGCTCGAGGCACTGGATACGGTCAACAGCATGTTCGGCCAGGTGCGCGAGCGTGCCGAAGTGACACCGGCCACCCCCGCACTGCTGGCAGCGCTGTCGCGCCTGGCCGAACCTGGCGCAGCCGAAGCTGTTGCAGCGCCTGCACCGGCGCCGGTTGCCGACGTGGTGGTTGCAGCACCGGCCGAGGCCGAGGAGCAACACCAGGACATCACTGACAGTGAGTTCGAGCAGTTGCTCGATTCGCTCGATGCGGTCAAGGCGCAAGCGGCGGCCGACGAGCAGATGCAGGGCGAGACTGTCAGCGGTGCTGGTGATGAAATCACCGACGCCGAGTTCGAATCGCTGCTCGACCAGTTGCACGGCAAGGGCCAGTTCAATGCCGAGGTCGCCGCGCCGCCGGTTGCCGTCAGCAGCGAAGCGGTCAGTGATGAGATCACCGACGCCGAATTCGAATCGCTGCTCGACCAGTTGCATGGCAAGGGCACCTTCCAGGCTGGCGCCTTGCCAGCCGCCCAGGCACCAGCACCTGCCGCGCCAGACAACAGCGCCACCAGCGATGAAATCAGCGAGCATGAGTTCGAAGCCCTGCTGGACCAGTTGCACGGCAAGGGCAAGTTCGGTGGCGATGTTGCCGCTGTAGAAGCTCCGGCTGCTGTCCAGGCGCAAGCGCCGGCTGCCGCCAAGGCCGAAAGCCAGCCGGTGGCCAAGCCCGCTGCCGCGCCAGCGCCTTCGCCGGCCAGCAAACCTGCCGCGGCGCCTCGCGCGCCGGCCCCGGCCGCCGAAAAGCATGCCGCCAGCGAAGCGGAAACCACGGTACGCGTCGATACCGCGCGCCTGGACGAGATCATGAACATGGTCGGTGAACTGGTGCTGGTGCGTAACCGCCTGGTGCGCCTGGGCCTGAACAGCGGCGACGAGGCCATGTCCAAGGCCGTGTCCAACCTTGACGTGGTCACCGCCGACCTGCAGACCGCGGTGATGAAAACCCGTATGCAGCCGATCAAGAAGGTCTTCGGCCGCTTCCCGCGCCTGGTCCGCGACCTGGCGCGCCAGTTGAAGAAAGAGATCAATCTGGAGCTGGTCGGCGAAGAGACCGACCTTGACAAGAACCTCGTAGAAGCCTTGGCCGACCCGCTGGTGCACTTGGTGCGCAATGCGGTCGACCACGGTATCGAGATGCCCGACGAGCGTGAAGCGTCTGGCAAGGCGCGTACCGGCCGCGTAGTGCTGTCGGCTGAACAGGAAGGCGACCACATCCTGCTGTCGATCTCGGACGACGGCAAGGGCATGGACCCGAACATCCTGCGCGCCAAGGCCGTGGAAAAGGGCCTGATGGACAAGGACGCCGCCGAGCGCCTGAGCGAGTCGGACTGCTACAACCTGATCTTCGCTCCGGGCTTTTCGACCAAGACCGAGATTTCCGATGTGTCCGGGCGTGGCGTGGGCATGGACGTGGTGAAAACCAAGATCTCCCAGCTCAACGGCTCGATCAACATTTTCTCGGCCAAGGGCCAAGGCTCCAAGATCGTCATCAAGGTGCCGCTGACCCTGGCGATCATGCCCACCCTGATGGTGATGCTGGGCAACCAGGCGTTTGCCTTCCCGCTGGTCAACGTCAACGAGATCTTCCACCTCGACCTGTCGCGCACCAACGTGGTGGACGGCCAGGAAGTGGTGATCGTGCGCGACAAGGCGCTGCCGCTGTTCTACCTCAAGCGCTGGCTGGTCCAGGGCCAGGTGCACGAAGAGCAGCACGAGGGCCACGTGGTGATTCTGTCGGTCGGCACCCAGCGCATCGGTTTTGTCGTTGACCAGCTGGTGGGCCAGGAGGAAGTGGTCATCAAGCCGCTGGGCAAGATGCTGCAAGGCACCCCGGGCATGTCCGGGGCCACCATTACCGGCGACGGTCGCATCGCGTTGATTCTCGACGTCCCGAGCATGCTCAAGCGTTACGCCGCGCGGCGTATTTGATTTCGGTGGCGCGCCCTGGCGGGTTGCGCCGCCTAATGGAGTGTTTATGGCAGTCAAGGTCCTGGTGGTGGATGATTCTGGTTTCTTCCGCCGCCGTGTCTCGGAAATCCTCTCGGCGGATCCAACGATCCAGGTAGTGGGTACCGCGACCAACGGCAAGGAAGCAATCGACCAGGCGCTGGCGCTCAAGCCCGATGTGATCACCATGGACTACGAAATGCCCATGATGGATGGCATTACCGCCGTGCGGCACATCATGCAGCGCTGCCCGACGCCCGTGTTGATGTTTTCGTCGCTGACCCATGAAGGCGCCCGTGTCACCCTCGACGCGCTGGATGCCGGCGCTGTGGACTACCTGCCGAAAAACTTCGAGGACATCTCGCGCAACCCTGACAAGGTCAAGCAGTTGCTGTGCGAGAAGGTGCACACCATTTCGCGCAGCAACCGCAGGATCGGCAGCTATGCCAGAACGGCGCCGGTCGCCGCGCCAGCGCCCGCCAGCACTTTCGCCAGCCAGGCGCAGACGCGCCCGGCAGCGCCTGCCCGTGCAGCGGCCCCGACACCGGCGGCCTCGCAGTCGCCGGCACCCAAGCGCAAACCCTACAAACTGGTGGCCATCGGTACCTCCACGGGGGGGCCGGTGGCGCTGCAGCGGGTACTGACCCAGCTGCCGGCCAATTTCCCGGCGCCGATCGTGTTGATCCAGCACATGCCGGCGGCGTTCACCAAAGCTTTTGCCGAACGCCTGGACAAGCTGTGCCGCATCAGCGTCAAGGAAGCCGAAGACGGCGACATGCTGCGCCCGGGCCTGGCCCTGCTGGCTCCCGGTGGCAAGCAGATGATGATCGATGGCCGTGGCACGGTGAAGATCCTGCCGGGCGACGAGCGCCTGAACTACAAGCCGTGCGTGGACATCACCTTCGGTTCGGCGGCCAAGTCGTATGGTGACAAGGTGTTGTCGGTGGTGCTCACCGGCATGGGCGCCGATGGCCGCGAGGGCGCACGCCTGCTCAAGCAGGGGGGCAGCACGGTGTGGGCCCAGGATGAAGCCAGCTGCGTGATTTATGGCATGCCCATGGCCATCGTCAAGGCCAACCTGGCGGATGCCGTGTACAGCCTGGACGAAATCGGCAAGCACCTGGTGGAGGCGTGCGTCTGATGGACGTCCTCAGCCTGATCGGTCTGATCCTGGCTTTCGTTGCCATCGTTGGTGGCAACTTCCTTGAAGGCGGTCATGTCGGTGCACTGGTCAATGGTCCGGCGGCTCTGATCGTGCTGGGAGGCACCCTGGCGGCGGCGTTGTTGCAGTCGCCGCTGTCGTCGTTCAAGCGCGCCTTGCAGATTTTGCGTTGGATCCTGTTTCCTCCGCGGGTTGATCTGGCGGGCGGCATCGACCGCGTGGTGAACTGGAGCCTGACCGCTCGCAAAGAAGGCCTGCTGGGCCTGGAAGGGGTAGCGGACAGCGAGCCCGACCCCTATGCGCGCAAGGGCCTGCAACTGCTGGTGGATGGCGCCGAGCCGGAAGCCATCCGCAGCATCCTCGAGGTCGACCTCCTTACCCAGGAGGGCCGTGACATCCAGGCAGCCAAGGTATTCGAAAGCATGGGCGGCTATGCGCCGACCATCGGCATCATCGGTGCGGTCATGGGCCTTATCCATGTGATGGGCAATCTGGCCGACCCGTCGCAACTGGGCAATGGCATTGCCGTGGCTTTTGTCGCGACCATTTACGGTGTGGCCAGTGCCAACCTTGTGCTATTGCCGGTCGCCAGCAAGCTCAAGGCTATCGTCATGCGCCAGTCGCGCTACCGCGAAATGCTGCTCGAAGGCCTGCTGTCGATTGCCGAAGGTGAAAACCCGCGCTCGATCGAGCTGAAGCTGCAAGGCTTCATGGAGTAACCCATGCGTCGCCGTCGTCATACCGAGGAACACGAAAACCACGAGCGCTGGCTGGTGTCGTACGCCGACTTCATCACGTTGCTGTTCGCCTTCTTCGTGGTGATGTATTCCATTTCCTCGATCAACGAGGGTAAGTACAAGGTTATTTCCCAGGCGTTGCTCGGGGTATTCAACGACCCCGAGCGCAGTATGAAGCCGATCCCGATTGGCGATGAGCAGCCGCTGAGCGTGCGCCCGGCCGAACCGCTGGTCAAAGACAGCGAGCAGACTGAAGCGGGCCTGGCGGCGACCAATGTCGACCCCTTGAAAACCATCAGCGATGACGTGCGCGATGCCTTCGGTGACCTGATCAACAGCGACCAGATGACTGTGCGCGGCAACGAGCTGTGGGTCGAGATCGAGCTCAACTCATCGCTGCTGTTTGGCAGCGGTGATGCGATGCCCAGTGACAAGGCGTTTGCGATCATCGAGAAGGTGGCCAACATTCTCAAGCCGTTCGCCAACCCGGTACACGTCGAAGGCTTCACCGACAACCTGCCGATCCGCACCGCGCAGTACCCCACCAACTGGGAGTTGTCCTCGGCGCGCGCGGCCAGCATCGTGCGCCTGCTGGCCATGGAGGGCGTCAACCCGGCACGCATGGCTTCGGTGGGCTACGGCGAATACCAGCCGGTGGCCAGCAACGATACCGCCGAAGGGCGCGCACGCAACCGCCGGGTTGTGCTGGTGATTTCCCGTAACCTGGAAGTGCGCCGCAGCCTGACAGGCTCGGGCAGTGCCAATGCCACACCGGATGCCGCATTGCGCCGGGCTGGCACACAAAGTGCACCGGCAATACAAGCAACGGTAGCGAGGCCGTGATACGTCAATTCCCCGTCGCCGATACGAACACGATTTTGAATGTGCCGCCGCCCCCTGTGGGAGCGGGCATGCCCGCGAAGCCAGCGACTCGGTGAATGGCACCGGCTACGCCGGTGTTCGCGGGCTTGCCCGCTCCCACAGAGGGGAGTGCGAGCTTTGAAGTTTTGCGCATGACGGTTGTTTCTACAGTGTCCCTGCCAAATCAATAGATAGAGTTTGCTTGATGAGAGTCTGGGCAGTAGCCAATCAAAAAGGTGGTGTCGGCAAGACCACCACTACCATTGCCCTGGCCGGCCTGCTGGCCGAGGCCGGCAAGCGCGTGGTCGTCGTCGACCTCGACCCGCACGGCTCGATGACCAGCTACTTCGGGCACAACCCGGATGCCCTGGAGCACAGCTGCTACGACCTGTTCCTGCACAAGGGCACGGTGCCCGAAGGCTTGCCCGGGCAACTGCTGCTGCCCACCAGCGATGAGCGCATTTCGCTGTTGCCGTCGAGTACCGCGCTGGCGGTGCTGGAGCGCCAGTCGCCAGGGCAGAATGGCCTGGGCCTGGTAATCGCCAAGAGTCTGGCGCAGCTGTGGCAGGATTTCGACTATGCCCTGATCGACAGCCCACCCTTGCTGGGTGTGCTGATGGTCAATGCCCTGGCCGCCAGCCAGCAGCTGGTGATCCCGGTGCAAACCGAATTCCTTGCGGTGAAGGGCCTGGAGCGCATGGTCGGCACCCTGGCCATGGTCAACCGTTCGCGCAAGCAGGCGCTGCCGTACCAGATCGTGCCGACCCTGTTCGACCGTCGTACCCAGGCGTCGCTGGGCACCCTCAAGCTGCTGCGTGACACCTATGGGCAACATGTGTGGCAGGGCTACATCCCGGTGGATACGCGCCTGCGCGATGCCAGTCGCAAGGGCGTCACGCCTTCGCAGTTCGACAGCAAGAGCCGTGGGTTGATCGCCTACAGGGCGCTGCTCAAGCACCTGCTCACCTACAAGAACGCAGTGCAGGTGGCCTGATGACTCAAACCCGGCAAACCAGCACCCGGCCCCAGATGGCACTGCAATCGTACCTGGACGGCTTGCTGCAGGAGGCCACCGAGGCCGAAGACCTGAGCGAGCAGCCGGCAGTGGCGGATGAGTTCGCCGAGGCGGTGCGCGAGGAGCAGGCTCGCGATGCCCGGCAGCCAGCCCGGCCAGAGCCCGCCGAAGCCGCCGCCAGCTTTGCCCCGCGGCCGTTCGCTGAACCCCGGCTGGCGGTACTGCCCAGCGTGATGCCGGTGGAAGCCCCGGTGGTGACGGTGGTCGAGCAGGAGATCGTGGCTGAAGCCAGCATCCCGGTACTGATCGAAGAACAAACGGTGGAACCGGCTGTGCCGCTGGTCGATGTGCATCTGCCGGCACCCAACCTGCCCGTGCCCCCGGCCACTGTCGACGGTCGTCCGGTGTGGGCGGCCGAGCCGTTCGAATGCCTGCTGTTCGACGTTGCCGGCCTGACCCTGGCGGTGCCGTTGGTGTGCCTGGGCTCGATCTACACCCTGGCTGGCCAGGAGCTGACGCCACTGTTCGGCCAGCCCGACTGGTTCCTCGGCATCCTGAGCTGCCAGGCCGGCAACCTGAAGGTGCTGGACACTGCGCGTTGGGTAATGCCCGACCGCTACCGCGATGATTTTCGCCAGGGCCTGCAATACGTGATTTCGGTGCAGGGCTACGAATGGGGGCTGGCGGTGCATCAGGTCAGCCGCTCGCTGCGCCTGGACCCGTCGGAGATCAAGTGGCGCAGCCAGCGTGGCCAGCGCCCGTGGCTGGCCGGCACCGTAATCGAACACATGTGCGCACTGCTCGACGTCGCCGCACTGGCCGAGCTGATCGCCAGCGGTGCGGTCAAGCAGATGCACGCCAAACAGAAATGACACAGAACATACCGCCAACGGCGGATTTTGAGGGTAGGGGAATGAAAAAGTCGTCTGCACAAGGTTCCGAAGATCCGATCCTGCAGTGGGTTACCTTCCGTCTGGACAACGAGTCCTACGGCATCAATGTGATGCAGGTGCAGGAAGTCCTGCGCTACACCGAGATTGCCCCGGTGCCGGGTGCGCCGAGCTACGTGCTGGGCATCATCAACTTGCGCGGCAACGTGGTGACGGTGATCGACACGCGTCAGCGTTTTGGCCTGATGCCGACCGAAGTGACCGACAACACCCGTATCGTCATCATCGAAGCCGACAAGCAAGTGGTCGGCATTCTGGTCGACAGCGTGGCCGAAGTGGTTTACCTGCGCCAGTCCGAAATCGAGACCGCGCCGAACGTGGGTAACGAAGAGTCGGCCAAGTTCATTCAGGGCGTGTGCAACAAGAATGGCGAACTGCTGATCCTGGTCGAACTGGACAAGATGATGACCGAGGAAGAGTGGTCCGAGCTGGAGAACATCTGAGTTGATCCTAGAGGTTGCTGTCATCTTCCTGGCGCTGGCCTGGGCGCTGAGCCTGTGGTTTTTCCTCAACTACAGCAAGCGCCAGCGCGAGCTGGCTGCGCAGCAGGCCGAGGGCGATGCGCTGCGTGACCAGCGCATCAAGGACTTGGCCAAGCGTCTGGATGACTACCAGAACGGCACGGTGCGCATGGGTGAGGCCATCCATGAGCTGCGTGCGGCGGTGGCCACCCTGCCGGACCGGCTGGAGCGCCTCGAGCAGCGCGACCCCAGCAACGTTACCTTCAGCCAGGCGGCCAAGCTGGTGGGGATGGGGGCGAGTATCGATGAGTTGACCCAGAGCTGCGGCCTGACCCAGGCCGAGGCGGAGTTGATGAGCAAGGTGTACCGGGCTCCTTGACGGGGGTACCCTCGGCAGCAGGTACGTCGCCTGGGAAATCGAGCGGCGCCCATGCGTCGCCCGATCTGAAAGGTGTCGGCAGGCCCGTTCAGTACCCGCAGCTCATTTCAATTGCGAACCCAGGAGTGATTGCCGCCCACGCCGGCGAACCGGTTCAGGGGCAGCAGTTGCTTCAGGGCTGTATTGGCTTGCGAAGGGTTGATGAATGGATAGGTGTTGACGCGTGGTATGGTGTGCAGGTTTATGATCTGGCGCAGGGTCCGCAACCCGGGTAGATGGCGATCGACCACTTCGGTGAGCAGTGCCGGCCCGGTGAGGTAGCTGAGCGTGTTGGCATAGCGGTAGAAACCGCTCGGGTCCTGTTCCAGGCTCGGTCGGCTTTCGTAGAAGTCTGCATGGGTCTGGAAACGTGCGAGCATTTCATCGGAGATCGCATCCAGCAGTGGGTTGCCTGGGTGGCTACCAATGAGGCTGGTGTTGTACAGGCAATTCATGCTCATTTTCTCGTTGGACATCGGCGGTGGCAGCAGCAGCCCATCGGGTGGGGTGCGCAGCTCGACCTGATCGATCGTTTCGCCCTTGCCGTCCGGCAGCAGGAAGTCGTCCACGTCCATGTACAGCCCACCCTCATGGTGCAGCATCCGGTAGCGCAGCACATCGGTCGCAGACGCGTAATTGGTGGCGATGCCACCGTTGCCATCCAGCGCTGCCTCGTACTGCGCGTAATAGCGGCTCTGGCGGAAGGCCCGGAAGAAGCCTTGCTCTTCAAGCGGCAATACCTGCAGCCCTGGCGCCCGGGCTGCCAATAGCCTTGCGTTCTGTTCGTAGGCGGTAGGCGAAGCCTTCGACAGAAACAGGCGCATGCTGTATTCACTGTCGCTCAGGCGCGCGGCGTTGGCGGCAAGGTTGGCCAGCAATGGCTCGCTTATGACTTTGTCGCCGACCCAGAGGCTGGAGATAAGTTTGGGGATGGGGGCGCTGTCCGGGGCCGGTGTCGGAATGGTGACTGGCAGTTGCAGGTCGACACCCAGCGCGCGCAAGGTGCGGGTGCGCATGGCGTCGGTGACTGGGCGCGGCCTGTCGAGCGCTACAAGGTCACGGCTGCCAGGCACTGCGATGTAGGCTTGCGGCTCGACCTCGTTGACGGTTTCCTTGATGATGAAAGCGTCGTGCTCCAGGTCATAGACCACGCGTGCATTGTAGGTTTCGATGCTGCATTCCAGGTCGTCCAGTTCGCCATCGTAGTGTGGCAAGCGTATCACCGCGCCGGCAACAGCCGGGTCGCCTTCGTCAAGCGGTGTAATCGGCTCGTGGTGGTGGAAGTACTCCGCGCCTTCTGGCTCTGGAAGCCGCGGTGGGCTGGTTGGGCTTAGCGGATAGCCGAGCTGCTCGTTGACCTCGCGCGGCATGACAAAACCATCGCTTTTGAACTCGAACAGGGCCTTGATGCCTGCGGTGCCCTCCGTTGCCAGCGGTACGGCGTTGAACAACCCCCAGGCGATGTCGCCCACCCCGTCCTGTTTGGCTTTCAGGCTGTGGCCGTTGATCACCTGATCCAGGCCCAAGCCCAACTGGGCAATGCCGCCGAGCGCCAGTAGTGGCGCCAGCCCCGGCACCACCAGACAAAGTGGCGCTAGCAGGTTGAGCGTGTTGGCGAGGTAGCCACGCCATTTGGCTTTGGTAACCTGGCTATCGGTGGTGATGACAAAATCGGCGTCGTCGTAGCTGCGCTGGCGCTGGCGCTCGGTCAGGGCTGCGAACATATCCCCGGTCAGTTTGGGGTTGTATTTGCCAGGTTTGTAGTTCACGTAGGTTCTGGGGGGCCAGACGCCATCATCGTTGAAATAACCATGTTCGGGCGGCAGCCGGTGCCGGTTTGGATAATCGCCAAGGCCCTCGAGCGCGGTGTCCAGGCCGCTGAAATCGAGGCCCTGAGGGCGGTCGGCGAGCCTGAAGTGTTGTTTGAGTGCCTCGCGTCGGGCGGGGTCCTTGCACTGATCGCCCACCCAGTCCTTGAGCAGGTTCTCGCTGGCGAATTCGAGCAAGGGCGAGCTGTTACCTGGCATGTACAGCAGGGTCAGATCGCTGTGGGGGGCATTGATGTACAGCAGGTCGGTGGCCGCGTAGCCATAGATGCTCAGCGTGCTCACCCGTATCTTGAAGCGCTGTGGCATCATGCCGGCGGCTTGCCATGCCAGCTCCCTGGCGGCATCGCTAAGGCGCCCCTGACTGACCTGGGCGTTGCAGGCGGCGATGAAATTGAGCTTGCTGGCCAGGCGGTGATTGCCTTGGTGTTGCTGCCAGTACGTGTCGAGCATGGCTTTGAACGGCCCGTGAAAATCCAGCGCTTCTATGAAACGCTGGAAAGCTTCAGCCGGTACCTGAACATGGGTCGAAGCATCGTAACGGGCAGGGGACGATCGCTGGAACAGGCCGTTGTACACTTCGAAGGCTGCGCCCTGATGGCCAAAGCCCAGCGCTGGCAGGCGATCGACCAGCTTCAAGGGCCCTTGGGGAAAGGTGCCTGCCCAGGGGTTGGCGAACAGCGCGCCGATGAGGTTGTTATCGGACTCCCCTTGCCAGTTGCCCAGCAGCGCCTGGGTCATGCTCTGGGTCTGCTGGACCGCTGCCACATACCCTTGATCATCCGGCCGGTAGTGCAGGGTGACCACATCGACGCGATCGGGGTCGATATGCACACCTTGCCCGGCAAGCCACTGCCGGATCAAGCGACTGGCTTCGCGGTCCGGGCGTGGGATGTTGGCCAGATGGTCTACTACGAACTGCACGCCTTTGGCGTTGATTCTGCTGTCGATCATGACGGTACACCTTGTACGTGGGAGGTCGACAAGGTTGGGCGCATGGAGGGGGAGGGGGTGGTAGATATTTACTGGCCAGTGCCGGGCAGCGGGGGCAATGGTGGGGTGATATCGCGTTCTGCCGGGCGCGGATCATCGAAGCCGGCGGGTACCTTGCCGCGCAGGTGCCAGGCGAAGGCGATGATCTCGGCAATGGTCAGATACAGCGCCTCGGGTATTTGATCGCCCAGCTCCAGCCGCGCCAGCAGGCGCACCAGCTCGGCGTTTTCGTAGATCGGCACTTCGTGTTCGCGGGCGAGCGCAAGGATGGCCTCGGCCAGCTCCTCGTCGCCCTTGGCGGTGAGAGTCGGTGCCTGATGGCCGTCGTAGTTCAGCGCTATGGCTTGGCGTGGCGTCGTGTCGTTCATGCGGTTTCGTCCACCCAGCGTTGTTCCATCCGTGTGCGTGGCCCCTGCGGCGGGATGCCCGGGTGGCACTCCAGGTCGCCGACTTCCAGGCCCCGGGCCAGCAGGCGCGCGCGCAGCGCGCCAAGCTGGGTGTCGATCAACCGCGCGGTCTGCTCGCGCTCCGCCCATAGCTGCCCGCTCAGGCGGCCCTCGCTCAGTTGTGCCTGCACTTGCATTGGGCCGAGCGGGGACAGGTCGAAGGCCAGCTCGATGCGCCACAGGGCTTGGCGAGGGTCTTGGGCTTCATGTTGGCGGTCGGCCTGTTGTTGTGGGGTTTCTTCGCGCTGCAGTTTGACTTGCAGCGGGATGAAGTCCTGGCCGTGGCGGATCGGCACTTCGGTTTGCCAGGTGGTCTGCAGGTTGCCGTTTTCCAGCGTGCCGGTTTGTTGCAGGCTGCTCATGGCGTGGCTCTGCAAGCGTGAGACGGCAGCAGCAGCCAGGCGCAGCAACTGTTGCAGGTCGCCTTCGTCCTCCAGGGCCTTGAGCAGGCGCGACGGTAATGGGAACGCGCCCGGCTGCGGCTTGGGGCTGACCCGCTCAAGCATGCCCAGTGCGCTGCGCGCCAAAGCCGGCATGGTCACGGCCAGGCTGGCGGGGTTGAGATTGGCAGGGCTTGCCGGGAGGGCAGGGGCCTGGGCCATCAGCCGCAGCAAATGCGCCTTGAGGTCGGTGGCGACGCTGGCGGTGGACCCGCTCAGCAGCTTCGCTTCGAGAAAGCTGCCGCTGTTGTTCAGGGCCTGGGCCACTGCCTTGGCGTCGCCCAGTTGTCGGGCATCCGGCAGCCCGGCCAGCAGGCGTTCGGCGCTGGCGCGCAGGTCGCCATCGACGCCGGGGTCGCGGGTGAGCTGTTGCAGGGCGTTGAGCAGGCCGGGCAGCGAGGCTTGGCGGTTCTGCTGGGTCAGCAGCTGTTGGGCAATGCTGAGTTGGTCCTGCCTGCCGCTGAGCGGCACGAAGCGCAATGACTGATCACCCTGCACCAGGGCGCTGAGCAGGCTGCCAATGGCCAGCGGGCGCGGGCTGTCGATGCTCAGTGTGGCACCGGCCTGATTGCTGTTGAGCAGGCTGACCAGCGCCCGGTACACGGCCGGTTGGCCGGGTGCCTGGGCCAGCAGCTGGTTGGTCAGGACCTTGCCTTGCAGCAAGGTGCCGACCGGCACCTTGCTGGTGTCCAGCTGGGTGAGGGTGGCGACCTGGCTGGCGCTGGCCTGTTGCAGCATGATCGCCAGGCGATTGCTTTCGGTCTGGCTGACGGTGATCTGGCTGCCTTGTGGCAGCGGCTGGCTGGCATTGGCCTGAAGCTGGGTCTGGACGCCGTTGGCCTGCATCAGCCGTAGCACCAGCTGAAAGTCCTGGCCCGTCTGGCGCAATGATAAAACCTCGGCTTGCGCGGTTTCGCCGGGGGCCAGCAGCCCAGGCTGCGCCTGGATCAGGCGCAGCAGATCGCCGGTCATGCCCGCCTTCATGGCTTGGCTGTTGATCGCGGTTTGTGCGCCGAGACTATTGATTTCAGTCATGATTGTATACAACCTGTCGAGCCCGGCCTCTTGGCAGCGCGGCGGCGCGTGTAATAATGCCGCGCGCCCGTGGTTGCCAGTATAACGGCAGCGCGCGGGGCGACTTGAGACACAAGGGTTTTGGAGCGGT
>NZ_JBICJR010000008.1:0-109316 GCF_043103245.1 Pseudomonas sp. YQ_6 | reverse complement strand
GGGCAAAAAAGCCTGGCCTGCTCGAATCTCGGGGGCAGGCAGCTTCGTAGATGGCACCGGCGTTGCCGGTGTTCGCGGGTAAGCCCACTCCTACGGGGAAGGTTGCAACGCCAGGCAGGGGCGCACACCCTTCAGGACAACGTCGCCTCCCATAATTCGAGTCAGAACACTAGAATAGCCCCACGCACCTATACAGAAGCGCTCTATGTCCAATTCTGTCGAACCTGAAACCCTGGCCCAGCTGCCGTTGGACGAGCTTGTCGCCTGCCATGAATGCGACCTGCTGCTGCGCAAGCCCGTGCTGCAGCATGATGAGAAAGCCCAATGCCCGCGCTGCGGTTACGAGCTCTATGCCCATCGGCACAATGTGGTCAATCGCAGCCTGGCCTTGGTGCTGACGGCCCTTTTGCTGTTCGTGCCCGCCAATTTCCTGCCGATCATGCAGTTGCACCTGCTTGGCCAGACTTCGGACGATACGGTCTGGAGTGGCGTGCTAGGCCTGTACAACTCGGGGATGCGCGGTGTTGCCGTAGTGGTGTTGCTCTGTAGCATGGTCATTCCGCTGGCGAAGCTGCTCTGTCAGCTGGCCGTGCTGTTGAGCATCCGCTTGAACTTCGGGCGTGACTACGGCCTGGTCTTCTACCGCATCTATCACCATCTGCGTGACTGGGGCATGCTCGAGGTCTATTTCATGGGGGTGCTGGTGGCCATCGTCAAACTGGTGGACCTGGCCGAACTGACCGTGGGCCTTGGGCTGTTCTGTTTCATCAGTCTGTTATTGATCCAGGTGTGGCTCGAGGTGGTGATGTCGCCCCACCAGATCTGGAGTGCGCTATCGGGGGAGGACCTGCATGCGGGCGATTGACGCAGGTATTGTTGTCTGCAATGAGTGTCACGAGCTGAACAGGCAAGAGCCAGACAGCACTTCGCAAACCTGCACACGTTGCGGCGCTATCGTGCATGCACGCCGGCCGAACAGTATTGTGCGCACCTGGGCGTTGCTGATTGCGGCGTCGATCCTCTACATCCCGGCCAACATACTGCCGATCATGACCGTCAGTACCCTCGGTCAGGGCAGCCCGGACACTATCATGTCCGGTGTCATCACCTTGCTCAAGCACGGCATGGTGCCCATTGCGGCTGTGGTGTTCATTGCCAGTATCCTGGTCCCCACGTTCAAGCTGGTGGGCATCGGCTTGCTGTTGTACTCCGTTCAGCGGCGGCAGCCGCTTTCGGCCCGGCAGCGGATATTGATGTACCGCTTCATCGAATTCATTGGGCGCTGGTCCATGCTGGATATCTTCGTCATTGCCATCCTGGTGGCAGTGGTGAATTTTGGCCGGATAGCCAGTGTCGAAGCCAACCTGGGCGCTGTCGCCTTCGCAACTGTGGTGATCCTGACAATGCTTGCCGCTTTAACTTTCGATCCCCGACTGATTTGGGATAACACGGAGTCGGATGACGACCATGAGTGACCTGCCAACGGCTAAAACCCGCCCAGCCTCGAACTGGTCGGCCATCTGGATCCTGCCTTTGATTGCGCTGATGATCGGTGGCTGGCTCGCGTGGCAGGCCTACCGCGACGCTGGCGTGGAAATTGAAGTCCGCTTCGAGTCGGGAGAGGGTATCGTCGCCAACAAGACCGAGGTCATCTACAAAGGCATGCCGGTTGGCAAGGTGAAAAGCCTGGTGCTCGACGCCAAGGGCGACACGCAGGGGGTGATCGCTACCATCGAGATGAACAAGGCTGCCGAGCCCCATCTAACCAAAGGCACGCGTTTCTGGCTGGTGAAGCCGAGTGTCAGCCTGGCCGGTATATCTGGCCTTGAAACACTGGTGTCGGGTAACTACATCGCCGTTAGCCCGGGAGAGGGGGAACGTACCAAACGCTTTGTGGCATTGAAGGTGGCGCCACCGCTCTCGGATTCTGAACCAGGCCTGCACCTGACCCTCAAGGCCGACAGGCTGGGCTCGCTCAATCGTGACAGCCCGGTGTTCTACAAGCAGATTCAGGTTGGCCGGGTGAAAAGCTACCGCCTGTCCGAGGACCAGAGCACCGTAGAGGTGAAAGTCTTCATCGAGCCGGCCTACGCCAGCCTGGTGCGCAAGCACACGCGTTTCTGGAACGCCAGCGGTGTCAGCATCGATGCTTCGCTTTCGGGTGTGAAGGTGCGCAGTGAGTCGTTGTCGAGCATTGTGGCGGGTGGTATCGCCTTCGCCACGCCGGAGTACCGCAAGGACAGCCCTCCCACCGATCCGAGCCTGCCGTTCCGCCTGTACGAGGACTTCGATGCCGCCCAGGCGGGTATCCGGGTAAAAGTGAAGCTGAGCGATTATGAAGGCCTGCAGGCGGGTCGCACGCCGGTCATGTACAAGGGCATCCAGGTGGGCTCGCTGAAAGCCCTGAAGATGGAGGACAACCTGGCCAGCGCTTCGGCCGAGCTGACACTCGACCCACTGACCGAGGACTACCTGGTAGACGGGACACAGTTCTGGGTAGTCAAACCGTCGATTTCCCTGGCGGGAATCACTGGCCTGGAAGCCTTGGTCAAAGGTAACTACATCGCCATTCGTCCTGGTGAGAAGGGCGCACGGCCAGAGCGTGAGTTCGAGGCGCGTGCCAAGGCGCCGCCGCTCGACCTCAAAGCGCCGGGCCTGCACATGGTGTTGTTCGCCGACACCTTGGGTTCGCTGGAAATCGGCAGCCCGGTGACGTACCGCCAGGTGAAGGTGGGTAGCGTGCAGAGCTATCAGTTCGCCCGTAACAGCAACCGCATCCTGATCGGTGTGCATATCGAGAAGGAGTACGAGAAGCTGGTCAATGGTTCGTCGCGCTTCTGGAACGTCAGTGGGATCACCCTGACCGGCGGCCTGTCGGGCATCAAGATCAAGAGTGAGTCGCTGCAAACACTGATGGCCGGCGGTATTGCGTTCGATACACCACGGCCCGATGTACCGCTGAAACGGCACATTCCACGCTTCCGCCTGCATGACAGCCAGGAAGCGGTGAACCGTGCGGGTACGTTGATCACCATCCGTGTAGAGCGTGCCGATGGCCTGAAACCGGGCACGGCCATCCGCTTCCGCGGCCTGGATGTGGGCAGCATCGAGAGCGTCGACCTCACCGATGACCTGCAGGCGGTGCTGCTACGGGCGCGCATTACCGAAGCGGCGGATCGTATTGCCCGTGCCGGTACGCAGTTCTGGGTGGTCAAGCCGGCCCTGGGCCTGGTGCGCACTGAAAACCTGGACACCTTGATAGGTGGGCAGTACCTGGAAGTGCAGCCAGCAGCCAAGAACCGTGGGCCACAGCGCGATTTCATCGCCCTGGCCGAGGCACCGGAGGTAGCAGGGCCAGAGGTCGGCCTGCCATTGACGCTCAGTGCGCCACGCCGCGGCTCGATCAAGCCGGGTGTGCCGGTTACCTATCGTGAGGTTACGGTGGGCAAGGTGACAGGCTTCGAGCTGGGCCAGAGCGCTGACCGCGTGCTGATTCATATCCTCATCGAGCCGCGCTATGCCGCCTTGGTGCGCAGCGGTAGCCGCTTCTGGAACAGCAGTGGTTTCGGTTTCGACTGGGGTCTGTTCAAGGGCGCTACAGTGCGTACCGAGTCGGTGGAAACCCTGATCGATGGCGGTATCGCCTTCGCAACGCCAGATGGCGAGCAGATGGGTAACCCGGCACGGCCGCAGCAGACCTTTGCCTTGTTCGAAAAGGCCGAGGATGAATGGCTGCAGTGGGCACCGAAGATTCAGATCGCCAAGTGATGTAAAAGTAGGGCCGCCAAGCGCGGCCCTGCTTTTTTGTGGGAGCGGCCTTGCGTCGCGAAAGGGGCGCGTAGCGGCCCCTCGGTTTCAGCGCAGAAGCTGAGATTGCCGGGGCTGCTCCGCAGCCCTTTCGCGACACACAGAGATCGAGTCCCACATGGGCTGTGCCCGCAAGCATAAATCGCAGGCAACAAAAAACCGACCCTAGGGTCGGTTTTTCGACTAGCGCGTCGCTTAGGCAGCTGCAGCTTCTTTCAGCGCCTTGATGTGGCCATTCAGACGGCCTTTGTGACGAGCAGCCTTGTTCTTGTGGATGATACCCTTGTCGGCCATACGGTCGATTACAGGTACAGCCAGAACGTAAGCGGCTTGCGCTTTTTCGGCGTCTTTTGCGTCGATGGCTTTAACTACATTCTTGATGTAGGTGCGGACCATGGAACGCAGGCTGGCGTTGTGGCTGCGACGCTTCTCAGCCTGTTTTGCACGTTTCTTGGCGGAAGGTGTGTTGGCCACCGTCGAGCTCCTCGAAAGACTTTAGGTAAATAGCAAACAAAATAGGCCGCGAATCATGCCGATCAGTCGAGCGGATGTCAAGGCCACCTGCAAGGTTCCGCCGAGCGGTGCGCCAACAAGCGGGAAAGATTCCTTTCTGCTGCGCGACCTGTACACTCGGGAATTTTTGGCTCCCCTGCGAAGGCGCGGGAGTATCGCACATTCGGACGCTGTCTGGCAGCGTCCTCTGTCATTGGCGTGAATCTTTTCGATGAACCTGCTCAAATCCCTGGCTGCAGTAAGCTCGATCACCATGATTTCGCGGGTGCTGGGCTTTGTTCGCGACACCATCCTGGCCCGCATCTTTGGTGCTGGTGTCGCTACCGATGCCTTCTTCATCGCGTTCAAACTGCCCAACCTGTTGCGGCGCATCTTCGCCGAAGGCGCATTCTCCCAGGCCTTCGTGCCGATTCTGGCCGAGTACAAGACCCAGCAGGGCGAGGAGGCGACGCGCACCTTCATTGCCTATGTCAGCGGCCTTCTGACCCTGGTGCTGGCCCTGGTGACCGCTATCGGCATCCTCGCTGCACCGTGGGTGGTGTGGGCGACGGCCCCGGGTTTTGTCGACAGCACCGAGAAATACGAGCTGACCACCGACCTGTTGCGGGTGACGTTTCCTTATATATTCCTGATCTCGCTGTCTTCCCTGGCCGGAGCGATCCTCAATACCTGGAACCGCTTTTCGGTGCCGGCCTTCACGCCTACCTTGCTGAACGTGGCGATGATCGCCTTCGCCGTGTTGCTGACGCCGTACTTCAACCCCCCAATCATGGCGTTGGCCTGGGGCGTGCTGGCGGGTGGCCTGGCGCAGTTGCTGTACCAGCTGCCAGCGCTGAAGAAGATCGGCATGCTCGTGCTGCCGCGACTGAA
This sequence comes from Pseudomonas sp. YQ_6, assembly GCF_043103245.1. Lineage (NCBI taxonomy): Bacteria > Pseudomonadati > Pseudomonadota > Gammaproteobacteria > Pseudomonadales > Pseudomonadaceae > Pseudomonas > Pseudomonas sp. YQ_6. The sequence continues at coordinate 104,126 of NZ_JBICJR010000008.1, read as the reverse complement.
CCTCAAGGACGTGGGTGTGTGGCGGGTACTGAAGCAGATGCTGCCGGCGATCCTGGGGGTGTCGGTGAGCCAGATCTCGCTGATCATCAACACCATCTTCGCCTCCTTCCTGGTGGCCGGCTCGGTGTCGTGGATGTACTACGCCGACCGCCTCATGGAGCTGCCTTCCGGTGTGTTGGGCGTTGCTCTGGGCACCATCCTGCTGCCGACCCTGGCCAAGACCTACGCCAACAAGGACCGCGAGGAGTACTCACGGATTCTCGACTGGGGCCTGCGCCTGTGCTTCCTGCTGGTGCTGCCCTGCACCCTGGCTTTGGCCATTCTTGCCGAGCCGCTGACCGTTGCGCTGTTTCAATATGGCAAGTTCAGCGCGTTTGATGCGGCCATGACCCAGCGGGCGTTGATCGCCTATTCCGTGGGCTTGCTGGCGATCATTCTGATCAAGGTGCTGGCACCTGGCTTCTATGCGCAGCAGAATATTCGCACGCCGGTGAAGATCGCAGTCTTCACCTTGGTCTGCACCCAGCTGTTCAACCTTGCCCTGGTCGGCCCGCTTGCACATGCCGGCCTGGCATTGGCGATCAGCCTCGGTGCCTGCCTGAATGCCGGTTTGCTGTTCTGGAAGCTGCGCAGTCAGCAGCTGTTCGAGCCTCAGCCTGGCTGGGCAGTGTTCCTGCTCAAGCTTGTGTTGGCGGTGGCGCTGATGTCGGCAGTACTGCTGGCGGGCATGCACTATATGCCGGCCTGGGAACAGGGCATCATGCTTGAGCGCTTCCTGCGGCTTGGGGCGCTGATCCTGGCGGGCGTCGTGACGTATTTTGGCTGCCTGTACCTGTGTGGCTTCCGGCCCCGGCATTTCGCTCGCAAGGCCTTGCACTGAGGCTTTTGGCGGGTCAGGCGTCGGTTTTTCGCATTCCACGCCGCCCTTGGGCGCTGCTGCCTGTCACCAGCGCCCGGGTGTGGTTATAATCGGCCACTTTATGAGCAAGAAGCGCGTTATGCAGCTGGTTCGAGGTCTTCACAACCTGCGCCCCGAGCACCGGGGCTGTGTCGCCACCATTGGCAACTTCGACGGGGTTCACCGCGGCCACCAGGCAATCCTGGCGCGTCTGCGCGAGCGCGGTCAGGCCTTGGGTCTGCCGACCTGCGTGGTGATCTTCGAACCGCAACCACGCGAGTACTTCGCACCCGATACCGCGCCAGCGCGCCTGGCCCGGCTGCGCGACAAGATCGAGCTGCTGGCGACCGAAGGTATCGACCGGGTGCTGTGCCTGGCGTTCAACCATCGTCTGAGCAAGCTCAGTGCCGATGCCTTCGTCAAGGCCATCCTGGTCGACGGCCTGGGCGTGCGTCATCTCGAAGTGGGCGATGACTTCCGCTTCGGCTGCGATCGCGCTGGCGACTTCGCTTTCCTGGTCGAGGCCGGCAACGCGTACGGCTTTACCGTCGAGGCCGCCAACACGGTCATCCAGGATGGCCTGCGGGTCAGCAGCACAGAAGTGCGCAAGGCCTTGTCCGAGGGCGACTTCGAACTGGCCGAACACCTGCTGGGCCGCCCGTACCGCATTACAGGCCGCGTGCTGCACGGCCAGAAGCTGGCCCGCCAGCTCGGCACACCAACCGCCAACATCCAGCTCAAGCGCCGCCGCGTGCCGCTGTCCGGGGTATACCTGGCCAGCATCGTGATCGACGGCAAAGCTTGGCCGGGTGTCGGCAATATCGGCGTGCGCCCCACCGTTGCCGGTGATGGGCGCCCGCACCTGGAGATTCATCTTCTGGACTTTGCCGGCGATCTTTACGGCCGGCGCCTGACGGTGGAGTTCCACCACAAGCTGCGTGAAGAGCAGCGATTCGCCTCCCTGGAGGCGCTGAAGTCGGCGATCGATGCGGATATCGCCGCCGCACGTGCACATTGGCACGCTCAACCGCTAACGAAGAGCCTGAAATGACCGACTACAAAGCCACGCTTAACCTTCCGGACACCGCCTTCCCCATGAAGGCCGGCCTGCCTCAGCGCGAACCGCAGATCCTGCAGCGCTGGGACAGCATTGGCCTGTACCAGAAGCTGCGCGAAATTGGCAAGGATCGTCCCAAGTTCGTCCTGCACGACGGCCCGCCCTATGCCAACGGCAAGATTCACATCGGTCATGCGCTGAACAAGATCCTCAAGGACATGATCGTCCGTTCCAAGACCCTGGCCGGCTTCGATGCGCCGTACGTGCCAGGCTGGGACTGCCACGGCCTGCCGATCGAGCACAAGGTCGAGGTTACCCACGGCAAGCACCTTTCTGCCGACCGTACCCGCGAGCTGTGCCGCGAGTACGCTGCCGAGCAGATCGAAGGGCAGAAGACCGAGTTCATCCGCCTGGGCGTACTGGGTGACTGGGACAATCCATACAAGACCATGAACTTCGCCAACGAGGCCGGTGAAATCCGCGCTTTGGCCGAGATGGTCAAGCAAGGCTTCGTGTTCAAGGGCCTGAAGCCGGTGAACTGGTGCTTTGATTGCGGTTCGGCGCTGGCTGAAGCAGAAGTCGAGTACGCCGACAAGAAGTCGCAGACCATCGACGTGGCCTTCCCGGTTGCCGATGAAGCCAAGCTGGCCGCCGCCTTCGGCCTGGCATCGCTGGCCAAGCCGGCCGCCATCGTGATCTGGACCACCACCCCGTGGACCATCCCGGCCAACCAGGCCCTGAATATCCACCCGGAATTCAAGTACGCCCTGGTCGACACCGGCGAACGCCTGCTGGTGCTGGCTGAAGAGCTGGTCGAGTCGTGCCTGAAGCGCTACAACCTGGAAGGTTCGGTCGTTGCCACCGCCCAAGGTTCGGCGCTGGAGCTGATCAACTTCCGCCATCCTTTCTACGATCGCCTGTCGCCAATCTACCTGGCCGACTACGTCGAGCTGGGTGCCGGTACCGGCGTGGTGCATTCCTCGCCAGCCTACGGTGAAGACGACTTCGTCACCTGCAAGCGCTACGGCATGGTCAACGACGACATCCTTACCCCGGTGCAGAGCAACGGCGTGTATGTCGAGTCGCTGCCATTCTTCGGCGGCCAGTTCATCTGGAAGGCCAACCCGGCCATCGTCGAGAAGCTGAGCGAAGTCGGTGCGCTGATGCACACCGAAACCATCAGCCACAGCTATATGCACTGCTGGCGCCACAAGACCCCGCTGATCTACCGCGCCACCGCGCAGTGGTTCGTGGGCATGGACAAGCAGCCGAGCACCGGCGAGCCGCTGCGTGAGCGTGCACTGAAAGCCATCGAAGACACCAAGTTCGTCCCGGCCTGGGGCCAGGCGCGCCTGCACGCGATGATCGCCAACCGCCCGGACTGGTGCATCTCGCGTCAGCGCAACTGGGGTGTGCCGATTCCGTTCTTCCTGCACAAGCAGACCGGCGAGCTGCATCCGCGCACTGTCGAACTGATGGAAGAAGTGGCCAAGCGTGTCGAGCAGCAAGGCATCGAGGCCTGGTTCAAGCTGGACGCTGCTGAACTGCTGGGCGCTGAAGCCGACCAGTACGACAAGATCGCCGACACCCTCGACGTGTGGTTCGACTCGGGCACCACCCACTGGCACGTGTTGCGTGGCTCGCACGACATTGGCCATGCCACCGGCCCGCGCGCCGATCTGTACCTGGAAGGTTCCGACCAGCACCGCGGCTGGTTCCACTCGTCCTTGCTGACCGGTTGCGCCATCGATAACCATGCGCCATACCGCGAACTGTTGACCCACGGGTTCACCGTGGACGAGAACGGCCGCAAGATGTCCAAGTCGCTGGGCAACACCATCGAGCCGGAGAAGGTCAACAACACCCTGGGTGCCGATATCCTGCGCCTGTGGGTTTCGGCCACCGACTATTCCGGTGAAATGGCCGTTTCCGAGCAGATCCTGCAGCGCAGTGCCGACGCCTACCGGCGTATCCGCAATACCGCCCGCTTCCTGCTGTCCAACCTGTCCGGCTTCGACCCGGCCCGCGACCTGCTGGCCCCGGAAGACATGCTGGCGCTGGACCGCTGGGCCGTGGACCGTACCCTGCTGCTGCAACGCGAACTGGAAGAGCACTACAGCGAGTACCGTTTCTGGAACGTCTACTCCAAGGTGCACAACTTCTGCGTACAGGAGCTGGGTGGCTTCTACCTCGACATCATCAAGGACCGCCAGTACACCACCGGCGCCAACAGTGTCGCCCGCCGTTCCTGCCAGACTGCGCTGTACCACATCAGCGAGGCGCTGGTGCGCTGGATCGCGCCGATCCTGGCATTCACCGCCGACGAAATCTGGCAGTACCTGCCGGGCGAGCGCAACGAGTCGGTAATGCTCAACGGCTGGTACCAAGGCCTGAGCGAGCTGCCGGAAGGCACCGAGTTGGACCGCGCCTACTGGGACCGCGTGATGGCAGTGAAGGCATCGGTCAACAAGGAGCTGGAAAACCAGCGCACCGCCAAGGTCATCGGCGGCAACCTGCAAGCCGAAGTGACCCTGTACGCCGACGAAGGCCTGAGTGCCGACCTGGGCAAGCTGGGCGACGAGCTGCGCTTCGTGCTGATCACCTCGGCCGCCAGCGTGGTGCCGTTCGCGCAGGCGCCGGCCGAAGCCGTAGCCACCGAAGTCGAAGGCCTCAAGCTGCAAGTGGTCAAGTCCGGCCACACCAAGTGCGGCCGTTGCTGGCACTTCCGCGCCGACGTCGGCAGCCATCCGGAGCACCCGGAAATCTGCGGCCGTTGCGTCGACAACCTGACCGGCTCTGGTGAGGTGCGCCACTATGCCTAACCCTGCAGCGGGGCGCTTCGGGCGCCTTGCATGGCTGTGGCTGAGCTTGCTGGTCCTGGTCGTCGACCAGGCCACCAAGCTGTACTTCAACAACGCTCTGACCATGTACCAGCAGATCGTGGTCATTCCTGACTACTTCAGCTGGACCCTGGCCTACAACACCGGTGCCGCGTTCAGCTTCCTGGCTGACGGTGCGGGTTGGCAGCGCTGGTTGTTCGCCCTGATCGCCGTGGTGGTCAGCGCGGTACTGGTCGTCTGGCTCAAGCGCCTGGGGCGCAACGAGACCTGGCTGGCCGTGGCGCTGGCGCTGGTGCTGGGTGGGGCGATTGGCAACCTGTACGACCGCATCGTGCTGGGCCATGTGGTCGACTTCATCCTGGTGCACTGGCAGAACCGTCATTACTTCCCGGCCTTCAACGTGGCCGACAGCGCCATCACCGTTGGTGCGGTAATGCTGGCGCTGGATATGTTCAAGAGCAAGAAGTCCGAGGATCCGGTCCATGACTGACACCCGTATCGGCCAGAACACCGAAGTCACCCTGCACTTCGCGCTGCACCTGGAAAACGGCGACACCGTCGACAGCACGTTCGATAAAGCCCCGGCCACCTTCAAAGTGGGTGATGGCAACCTGCTGCCGGGCTTTGAAAACGCCCTGTTCGGCTTCAAGGCCGGTGACAAGCGCACCGTGGTGGTTGCCCCGGAGAACGCCTTCGGCCAGCCTAACCCGCAGAACGTGCAGGTCATGCCGAGGTCCAACTTCGAAGGCATGGAGTTGTCCGAAGGGCTGCTGATCATCTTCAACGACGCCGCCAACACCGAGCTGCCGGGTGTGGTCAAAGCGTTCGATGACGATCAGGTCACCATCGACTTCAATCACCCACTGGCTGGCAAGACCCTGACCTTCGAGGTGGAGATCCTCGAGGTGAAGGCCCTGTAAGCCTGGAGCCGAGCATGCAAATCAAACTCGCCAACCCGCGCGGCTTCTGCGCCGGGGTCGACCGGGCGATCGAGATCGTCAACCGCGCGCTGGAAGTCTTCGGCCCGCCGATCTATGTGCGTCACGAAGTGGTGCACAACAAGTTCGTGGTGGAAGACTTGCGTAACCGCGGCGCCATCTTTGTCGAAGAGCTGGACCAAGTGCCGGACGATGTCATCGTCATCTTCAGTGCCCACGGTGTTTCCCAGGCTGTGCGCCAGGAAGCTGCTGGCCGTGGCCTGAAAGTGTTCGATGCCACCTGCCCGCTGGTGACCAAGGTTCACATCGAAGTGGCCAAGTACAGCCGCGATGGCCGTGAGTGCATTCTCATCGGCCACGAAGGGCACCCGGAAGTCGAAGGCACCATGGGCCAGTACGATGCCAGCAACGGCGGCGCCATCTACCTTGTCGAAGACGAGGAAGATGTTGCCAACCTGCAGGTGCGCGACCCGAACCACCTGGCTTTCGTCACCCAGACAACACTGTCGATGGACGACACCAGCCGCGTCATCGATGCGCTGCGTGCGCGGTTCCCGAACATCGGTGGCCCGCGCAAGGACGACATCTGCTACGCCACCCAGAACCGCCAGGACGCCGTCAAGCAACTGGCCGGCGAGAGCGACGTGGTGCTGGTGGTGGGCAGCCCGAACAGTTCCAACTCCAACCGTTTGCGCGAGCTGGCTGAGCGCATGGGCACCCCGGCCTACCTGATCGACGGTGCCGAGGACATGCAACGCGGCTGGTTTGACCAGACCGCGCGGATCGGCATCACCGCCGGTGCTTCGGCACCCGAAGTGCTGGTGCGTGGCGTGATCGAACAGCTCAAGGCCTGGGGCGCTACTGGCGCTGAAGAGCTGGACGGGCGCGAAGAGAACATCACCTTTTCAATGCCCAAAGAACTGCGGGTTCGCTCGCTGATCTGACGGGCAGCACCGCCGCCAATGCAGGGGCTGCTTTGCAGCCCTTGCGCGACTCAAGACTGTTCCTGCAATGACCGCGCTAGCAGCGGTCATTGCTCAGGTCCTCCGTAAGCAACCTGACTCTGCCGCTTGATGCCAGCACCACCTGATATCGGCTGCGAGCAGCGGCGCGTTCGCACATTTCCAGTGTTGCGCCCAACCAGCTGTTGCCCAACGTCATTGGCACGCCCAGCGCACTGAATTTGAACTGCTCACCGCGATTGCTGGTTATTTTCAGCGGCTTTGGAAGGCGCTGTTCGCGCAGCACCTGCCGGTTATGCTCCAGCACTACCCGCCACCCATTCCCCCAATTACCGTCCAGCGCCAGCACCAGCACCGGCTGACCCTGCAACAGCGCATGGCTGCGTGCACTGCGCAGCGCCTGCGCCAGATCACGGGCAGCCGCCGCCCGGTGCAGGTCATCGCTCATTCGGGCGTAGGCCGGCATGCCCAGTTGGGTCAGCAAGACCGCCACGGCCAAGGCCGACAACATTTGTATCAGTGTTACGCCGCGTTGCTTCACCGTGCATTCCTCCCTGGACGTGCTTGGCTATAGCTTCCTGGCGGTTGGACAAGAGGTCCAGTCGCCCAAGTTGAAAGCAATGACGGGAAAAGTCGCAGGAGGTGCAGGGATGCACGAAAGGCAAGGGGGCATGACGCTTCTGGAAGTGCTGTTGGCGGTTGTGGTCGTGGCCGTGGGTATGTTCGCCGCAGCGGGGCTGCAACTGCAGGCCTTGCAGGCTGTGGACAGCGCGCGTCGCAATGGGCAGGCGGCAATGGCGGCGCACAGCGAGCATGAACGGGGGCGTCGATGAGGCGCGGCCAACGTGGTTTTGGTTTGGTTGAGCTGATGTTGGCGCTGACTATCGGGTTGATGCTGTTGGCGGCCGCCAGTCAGCTCTTTGCATCGGCTCACCAGGCCTGGCGCCTGCAAAGTACTGCGCTGCGCATGCAGGATGAGGCGCGGCAGGCGTTGCTGCGCATGGCCCAGGATATTCGCATGGCCGGCATGTTTGGCTGTTTGCGCCTGAAACCTTCCGATTTCGATGACCCGGCATTACAGCAGGTCTTCGCTCGCCCCCTGGTGATCGAAGCGTCCACCCTCAGCCTGATCGTGGCGGAGTTGCCTGGGCAAGCTGGCCGACCTGACTGGTTTCTGCACACCAATTGCCTGACCGAAGTGTCTGTCGATGAAGCGCGCAAGGCTGGGGACCCACTGGTGTACCCGGTCAGCAGGTATGTCTACCAGCTCCAGGACGATAAGCTGAGGTTCAAACGCGGAAACAGCAAATTTCAACCGTTGGTTGATAATGTGCAGGCGATGCGTGTGGAGCGTGTGCAGATGGTGGGGGGAGAACGGGTGGATATCAGCCTGACGCTTTACGAACCCACGCTCAAGGTTCAGCAGCGCCATGAGTTGAGCGTCGCAATCCGCAACCCGGTCCCCGCTTCATGACTCACCAGCGTGGCGTGGTTCTTCTACTGGCCTTGGTCCTGAGCGTCCTGCTGGGCCTGCTTGCCACATCTGCCCTGCGCGACGCGCTGGTGGAATCGCGGATGACCGGCTACCTGAGCGATGGCCTGATGGCGCTGGAAGAGGCTGAGGCCACTTTGCTGGCTGGGGTACGCGAACTTGAACGGGCGCCCCCTGACGTTTGTAACGCGTGCCTGCCACCGCCCAGGCCGCACGATCTGGTTGGGCAGTGGCAAGGAACCCAGACCGGCTTTTTCCAGCTGCAGAACCTGGGTGTCAGCACACGTGCCGCGCACATGCCCGAAGGGCAGCCGGTTAGCCTGTTCCGGATTACCGCCGTCAGCAAGCAAAGCCGCTCACGGCATGTGCTGGAAGCGGTCTACGCCGTGGCCGGCAATCAAACCCAACGCATCACCTGGCGGCAAAGATTGCGAGGAGACTGACATGCAGCAAGGCTTGAGCCTGATCGAGTTGTTGATTGTGCTGGCCGTGACCGGCATTCTGGCAGCCATTGCCTACCCCAGTTACAGCGACCAGCTTCGGCGAGCCGCGCGCAGCGAAGTGGTTGGCTTGCTGCATGATGCCGCCCTGCGCCTGGAGCGCCACCGCGTGCGCACTGGCCAATACGCCGAGGGCGACCTGGTCTTGCCCGAAGGTACCCGCTACTACAGCCTGCAGGCCCAGCGCGACAGTGACACCTTCACGCTGCGCGCCCGGCGGCTACCGCATGGGCTGATGGCGCAGGATGGCTGTGGCGATTTCCAGCTCGACCAGGCTGGCGTGCAGCACAATCCGGGCGCCGTTGTGCACAGCACGCACTGTTGGGGAAGTTGAAGGTTCAATGATGCCCGGTGCATCGCGGTTTTACTTCAGGTGTTGGATCGACAGATGAGCAAGCAAGTAGTGGTGGTTGGCGGCGGGGTGATCGGCCTGCTGACGGCATTCAACCTGGCAGCCAAGGTCGGCCAGGTGGTGGTGTGCGATCAGGGCGAGGTTGGCCGAGAGTCGTCCTGGGCTGGCGGTGGCATTGTCTCGCCGTTGTACCCGTGGCGTTACAGCCCCGCCGTGACCGCTCTGGCGCACTGGTCGCAGGACTTTTATCCACAGCTGGGCGAGCGTCTGTTCGCCAGCACCGGCGTCGACCCCGAAGTTCACACCACCGGGCTGTACTGGCTCGACCTGGACGATGAGGCCGAAGCATTGGCCTGGGCTGTGCGTGAGCAGCGGCCGCTCAGTGCCGTGGATATTTCGGCGGCCTACGATGCGGTGCCGGTGCTGGGCCCGGGCTTCAAGCACGCCATCTACATGGCTGGCGTGGCCAATGTGCGCAACCCACGCTTGGTCAAGTCGCTTAAGGCGGCGTTGCTGGCGCTGCCGAACGTGACCTTGCGCGAACACTGCCAGATCACCGGCTTCGTGCAGGAAAAGGGGCGCGTGACCGGTGTCCAGACGGCTGATGGCGTATTGGCGGCGGATGAGGTTGTGCTCAGCGCAGGCGCCTGGAGTGGCGACCTGTTGCGCACCCTTGGCCTTGAACTGCCGGTGGAGCCCGTGAAGGGCCAGATGATCCTGTTCAAGTGCGCTGAAGACTTCTTGCCGAGCATGGTGCTGGCCAAGGGGCGCTATGCAATCCCGCGACGTGACGGGCACATTCTGGTGGGGAGCACGCTGGAACACGCCGGGTATGACAAGACCCCGACCGGGGATGCGCTGGAAAGCCTGAAGGCATCGGCGGTGGACTTGTTGCCAGAGCTTGAAGGCGCCACAGTGGTGGCGCACTGGGCGGGACTGCGGCCGGGGTCGCCAGAAGGCATCCCTTACATTGGGCCTGTGCCGGGGCATGAAGGGTTGTGGCTGAACTGCGGGCATTATCGCAATGGGCTGGTGCTGGCGCCGGCTTCGTGCCAGCTGTTTACCGATTTGCTGACAGGGGCCGAGCCGATTATCGACCCGGCGCCGTATGCGCCAGAAGGGCGTTTGGGCTGAGGGCCTCTTCGCGGGTAAACCCGCTCCTACACGAGCGGGCTCACCCGCGAAAGGGCCGCAGAAACCAACACAGATTTCAGCCAGTAATCGGTGCGTGTAGGGGCGGGTTCACCCGCGAAAGGGCCGCAGAAGCCAATACAGATTTCAGCCAGTAATCGGTGCGTGTAGGAGCGGGTTCACCCGCGAAAGGGCCGCAGAAGCCAATACAGATTTCAGCCAGTAATCGGTGCTTGCAAGTGCCGGCTCGGATAATGCTGCTCATACACCTTGCACACCCGCAGCACTTGCTCATCAGCAAAGCGCCCGGCCACCACCTGCAGGCCCACCGGCAACCCCTCGCGGGTAAACCCGCAGGGCACCGAGGCTGCCGGCTGTTGGGTCAGGTTGAAGGGATAGCTGAACGGCGTCCACTCCATCCATTGCGCCATCCCCGATCCAGGCGGCACGTTCTGTCCGGCTTCGAACGCCACCAACGGCAGCATCGGCGATACCAGCACGTCATATCGCTGATGAAAGGCATTCATCTTCGCAATCAATTCTGCCCGGGCCTCAAGCGCCTGAGTGTATTCGCCAAGGCTGATCTGTGCGCCTTGTTCGGCGATCCAGCGCAGCCCCGGGTCAAGCAACGCTTTCTGCTCATCGCTCAAGGCACTGGCCAATCGCGCCGCACCGGCAAACCACAGGGTATTGAAGGTTTCCAGCGGGTCGCTGAAGCCCGGGTCCACTTCCTCTACCTGCGCACCCAGCCGCGCCAGGCGCTGCACCGCTTGCGCCACCAGTGCCTGGATCTGTGGGGCGACCTGCACGTAACCGAAGTTGGCGCTGTAGGCGATGCGTAGCCCGCTCAGATCTTGCTGCTGGCTGAGCCAAGGCGCCTGCCGGGGTGCGCCGGCCAAACCGTCGCGGGCATCGGGGCGCGCTACGCAGTCGAGCATCAGCACCGAGTCGTCCACGGTACGCGTCATCGGCCCCAGGTGCGACAGCACGGTCATGGCGCTGGCCGGCCATTGCGGTACATAGCCGAAGGTCGGTTTGATGCCGAAGGTGCCGGTAAAGGCGCAGGGGATGCGAATCGAACCACCGGCATCGCTGCCCTGATGCAGCACCCCCAGGTTCAGCGCGGCGGCTGCCGCAGCACCACCAGACGAACCACCGGCAGTCAGCCTGGTATCCCAAGGGTTGCGAGTAATGCCGTAAAGCGGGTTGTCGGTCACGCCTTTCCAGCCGCACTCCGGCGTGGTGGTCTTGCCTACCAGCACTGCACCGGCTTCACGCATGAAGGCGCTGAAGGGCGCATCGACCTCCCATGGGCCGGCGCCCGAGGTAGTACGCGAGCCCTTGCGGGTAGGCATGCCGCGGGTCAGGGTCAGGTCCTTGATCGAGGCGGGTACACCATCCAGTCGGCCACAGGGTTGGCCACGTTGCCAGCGCTGTTCGCTGGCACGGGCGGCGGCGCGGGCACCTTCGCCGTCGACATGGCAGTAGGCGTTGACCGCCGGGTTATGCAGGTCGATGCGCGCCAGCACATCGTCGACCACCTCGACGGGTGACAACTGGCGGCGCTGGTACAGTTCGAGCAGTTCGACGGCGGTGAGTTCGCCAATCGCGGTTTTCTGGGTCATTTCAACGGGCTCCCGGGTTGGCGGCCTGGAACATGGCGCGCAACAGGACGTCGCAACCATCGGCCAGGTCCTGGGGCGCGGCATTTTCGATTTCGTTGTGGCTAATGCCACCTTCGCATGGCACGAAGATCATCCCGGCCGGGCCCAGCTCGGCGAGGAAGATTGCATCGTGACCGGCGCCGCTGACGATATCCATGTGGCTCAGGCCCAGCGCACGCGCCCCTTGGCGCACGGCATCCACGCACTGCTCGGCGAAGTACAGCGGCGGGAAGTCGGCTGTCGGGGTCAACTGATAGCTCAGGCCATGTTTCGCCGTGCTGTTTTCGATGGCTGCGCACACTTCGCTGACCATGGCGTCGAGGTGCCCAGGGTCGAGGTGGCGCAGGTCGATGGTCATGTGCACCTGGCCGGGGATAACGTTGCGCGAGCCTGGGTGCAAGGTCAGGCAGCCGACCGTGCCGCAGGCATGTGGCTGGTGCGCGTGAGCGACGCGGTTGACCGCAGCCACCACCTCGGCTGCGCCGACCAATGCGTCCTTGCGCAGGTGCATGGGCGTGGGGCCGGCATGCGCCTCGACGCCGGTAAGGGTCAGGTCAAACCATTTCTGCCCCAGGCAGCCCTGGACCACGCCGATGGTGGTGCGTTGGTCTTCCAGCACCGGACCTTGTTCGATATGTGCTTCGAAGTAGGCGCCCACGGCGTGCCCGGTAGGCACGCGCGGGCCGGCGTAGCCGATGCGCTGCAACTCAGCGCCGACCGACAGACCTTGGTCATCGACCTTGTCCAGGGTTTCCTGCAAGCCGAATTTACCGGCAAACACGCCCGAGCCCATCATGCAGGGCGGGAAGCGCGAACCTTCTTCGTTGGTCCATACCACCACTTCCAGCGGGGCTTCGGTGGTCAGGTGCAGGTCGTTGAGCGTGCGCATCACTTCGAGGCCGGCCATGACGCCGTAGCAGCCATCGAACTTGCCGCCGGTGGGTTGGGTGTCGATGTGGCTGCCGGTCATGATGGGCGGCAGGGCAGGGTTGCGCCCGGGGCGGCGGGCGAAGATGTTGCCGATGGCGTCGACGCTGACCTTGCAGCCGGCCTCTTCGCACCAGTGGACGAACAGGTCGCGCGCCTGGCGGTCGAGGTCGGTCAGGGCCAGGCGGCATACGCCACCCTTGGCGGTGGCGCCGAGTTGGGCCAGGTCCATCAATGATTGCCACAGGCGCTCGCGGTTGACCAACGGGCCTTGGCCGAGCAGGTGCTGCGAGGGATCGATGCGGGTGTTCATGGTTCATCTCTCCTGAAATTACTGGGTGGCTTGTACCGGCCTATTCGCGGGTGAACCCGCTCCTACAAAGGCCTCGCAGGGCTGAGGGTGGTTACACCTTTGTAGGCGCGGGTTTACCCGCGAAAGGGCCGGTACAGGTAAGCACGGTCGGGTCAGGCGCTAAGGGCCAGGTACCGGTTCTTGATGCTCGGGTCCTCGCGGAACTGCGCCGCACTGCCCTGGTAAGCGACGCGGCCCTGCTCCAGCACATAGTGGCGATCAGCAAGGGCATCGCAGACCATCAGGTTCTGCTCTACCAGCAGGATCGACAGCCCTTCGTCCTTGATCCGTCGCAGGATCTTCACCAGTTCATCGACAATCACCGGGGCCAGGCCCTCGGTGGGCTCGTCGAGGATCAGCAGCTTGGGGCCGTTGAGCAGGGCGCGGGCGATAGCGAGCATCTGTTGCTCACCACCGGACAGGGCAAAGCCACCGTTGCGGCGACGCTCCTTCAGGCGCGGGAACATGCTGTACACGTCCTCCAGCTGCCAGCGGCTGGTCTTGCGCACGGCAATCTTCAGGTTCTCCTCCACGCTGAGCTGGCGGAAAATGCCGCGGTGTTCCGGCACCAGAGCAATGCCGAGCCGGGCGATATCGAAAATTTCGCGTCCGACCAACTGCTGGCCGTTGAAGCTGATCTGCCCCTGTCGTGGGCGGACGATGCCAAGGATGCTGCGCAAGGTGGTGGTCTTGCCTGCACCGTTGCGCCCCAGCAGCGTTACCAGTTCGCCAGCCTCAACCTTGAGCGAGACACCTTCGAGCACATGGCTCTTGTCGTAGTAGGAATGGATCGAATCGACGTTGAGCATCAGGCGGCCTCTCCAAGGTAGGCGGTGCGTACGCGCTCGTCGTTGCGCACCTGTTCAGGGGTACCCTCGACCAGGATCTGGCCGTGACTCATCACCGTGATGCGCTGGCTGATCGACATGACAATGCTCATGTTGTGTTCAATCAGTAGCACGGTATGGTCGCGCCCAAGGTCGCTGATCAGGTCGGTCATCACCGGGATGTCGTCGATGCCCATGCCCGAAGTGGGTTCGTCGAGCATCAGCAGGGTGGGCTTGGCGCAGATCGACATGCCCACTTCCAGCACTCTTTGCTGGCCGTGCGACAGCTCGCCCGCCAGGGTGTCGGCACGGGCGCTCAGTTTCAGGCGCTCCAGCACCTGGTCGGCGGTGTTCCAGTGGCTGCGCTTGTGCTCGACACTGCGCCAGAAGTTCAGCGCGCCCAGGCCATCACGGCCCTGGGCGGCCAGGCGCAGGTTCTCGCGCACGGAAAGGTTCTGGAACAGGCTGGTGAGCTGAAACGAACGCGCCATGCCAAGTGCCACCCGCCCGTGGGACGGCTTGCGAATGATGTCCTGGCCATTGAACAGGATCTTGCCGGCAGTGGCCTGACGTTCGCCGGTCAGGCAGTGGAACAGGCTGGTCTTGCCAGCGCCGTTGGGGCCGATAATGGTGTGGATGGTGCCGGCTCGCACTTTGAGGTCAACGCCCGCGACCGCCTTGAACGGCCCGTAAGCCAGCTCCAGCTGGCGGGTTTCCAGGAGGTAGTCGCTCATCACAGGGTCTCCTTGGTCTTGGCCTGGGGTTTGTCATCGGCATTGCGGGTGGCCAGCAGGCGCTTGCCCAGTTCGGTCAGGCCGCCCCACAGGCCGCCACGCATGAACACCACCACCAGAATCAGGATCACCCCCAGCAGCATCAGCCAGCGTGGCCAAAGCTCCGACAGCACGTCACCCAGCAGCACGATGGCGCCGGCCCCCAGCAGCGAGCCGAACAGTGAGCCGGTGCCACCGACGATGGTCATGATCAGGATGTTCTCGCTCATCATCAGGTCGATGTTCGACAGCGGCGCAAAGTGCAGCAGCATGGCGTACAGCGCCCCGGCGATGCCGGTGATGGCGCCCGACAGCATGAACACCAGAATCTTGAAATGGCGGGTGTCGTAGCCGATGGCAGCGGCGCGGGTCTCGTTCTCACGGATAGCCAGCAGGGTGCTGCCGAACGGCGAACGGATCACCCGCAGGGCTGCGGCGAAGATCAACAGGAACAGCACCGCGACGAACACATAGAAGTGCCGCGGATCGGCCAGGTCGACCAGCACATGGCCGGCGATTTCGATATTCGGCCGTGGCACATCGAGCAGGCCGTTGTCACCGCCGGTCCAGTCGCTGAGGGTATAGGCCAGGAAGTAGGCCATCTGGCTGAAGGCCAGGGTCAGCATGACGAAGTAGATGCCCGTGCGACGGATCGCCAGTGCGCCCACCAGCAGCGCGAGAAGGGCGCCGAACACAGCTGCGCCAAGCAGTGCGGCGAACATGCCCCACTGCAGGTGGATCATCAGCAGCGCTGCGCCATAGGCGCCCACGCCAAAGAAGATGCCCTGGCCGAACGACAGCAGTCCGGTGTAGCCGAGCAGCAGGTTGCAGGCCAGTGCGGCCATGGCAAAGATCAGGATCTCGGTGGCCAGGGTGGCAGAGGGCAACAACAGCGGCAGCGCCACCAGGCTGGCAACTACCAGCGACAGCAGCGCCGGGGCGCGGCCCTTGGCGACTGGCAATGGGTTTTTCTCGCTCATCTCAGGCTCTCCCGAACAGGCCGTAGGGACGGACCAGAATCACTGCTGCCATGGCGCCATAGATCATCAGGCTGGCACCTTGCGGCCAGAGACTGGTCATCATGCTTTGCACCACACCCACCAGCAGGCCGCCAACCAGCGCCCCGCCGAACGACCCCATGCCGCCAATCACCACCACCACGAAGGCAATGCCGAGGATTTCCGGGCCGACGAAGGGCTGGGCGCCCCGTAGCGGCGCGAACAGCACACCCGCCACACCGGCCAGGCCCACGCCCAGGGCGAATGTCAGGGAGAACAGGCGGAAAATGTTGGTGCCCAACAGCGACACGGTTTCGGTGCTTTCGCTACCGGCCCGCACCAGTGCGCCGAAACGGGTGCGTTCCAGCAGCAGCCACAGGCCAATACCGATCAGCGCTGCGAAGCCGATCAGGAACAAGCGGTAGTAGGGGTAGATGAAGTCGCCGAGTATCAGCACCCCGCGCAGTTCGGGTGGCACGGCAATGTTCTTGCCCACCGGGCCCCAGATCAGCACCGACGCTTCCTGGATGATCAGCGCGATGCCGAGGGTGACGAGGATCTGGAAGGTGTGCGGCAGGTGGTAGATGCGTTTGATCAACAGGCGCTCGACCGCCCAGGCCAGCGCGGCCACCACCAGTGGCGCAATCAGCAGCGCCAGCCAGAAGTTGCCGGTGACGGCCACGGCGGTGTAGCACAGGTAGGCGCCCAGCAAGAAAAACGCGCCGTGGGCGAAGTTGACGAAGTTGAGCAGGCCGAAAATGATCGTCAGGCCCACGGCGATGAGGAAGTAGATCATCCCCAGGCCCAGGCCGTTGAGCAGTTGGAACAGGTACAAATCGAGCATGAGCGTGCCCTCGACAGCGCGCCGGGCGGCTGCCTGTACAAGTGTTTGTGACTAACGCCGCAGCTTCAGGCCAGGGCGCAACCGGTGTGATTGACCTCGACGAACGAGCGGCCCGAACTGATGACTTCGGCCAGGTCGTCCTCGTCGCGCATCTGCCCCTGGGGCTTGCCGCGCAGCAGGTAGTAGTCCTTGAGCACCTGGTGGTCACCCGGGCGGATCAGTTCTTCGCCGGTCGGGCCCTGGAAGCGCATGCCCTGCAATGCCGCAGACACGGCGGCCCCGTCCAGGCTGCCGGCCTTGACGATGGCTTCGAGCATCACCTTGGTGCCGATGTAGTCGGCGGCCAGCGGGTAGTTGGGGTTGATGCCATAGGCCTTGCGGGTGGCGGCGACCAACTGTTTGTTCAGCGGGGTGTCGACCTGGTGCCAGTACTGCGCACCCAGGTACACGCCCTCGAGCACGTCGCTGCCCAGTTCCTGGAACTGGTCGAGGCCGGCAGACCACACCATCAGCACTTTCATGCGGTCCTTGATGCCGAAGTTGACCGCCTGGCGCAGGGCGTTGGAGGCCTGGCTACCGAAGTTGAGCAGCACCAGCACGTCGGGCTTGGCGGCGATGGCGTTGGTCAGGTAGCCGGAAAATTCCTGCTCCTGCAGCGAGTGGTAGCTGTTGCCGATGTGTTCCACGCCGAGCTCGGCGAACACTTTGCGGGCGTTGTCCAGCAGGGCATCGCCGAATACGTATTGCGGGGTGATGGTGTACCAGCGCTTGGCCTGGGGCAGCTGGCGGCTCATCGGCACCAGGGTTTCGCGGATGGCACCATAGGTGGGCACCGACCAGCGGAAGGTTGAGGCATTGCAGTCCTTGCCGGTGATTTCATCGGCGCCCACAGGCGTCATGAACACGCCGCCGGCTTTGTGGATCTCCTTGGACACCGCCAGTGCCGAAGACGACAGGGTGCACCCCTGGAAGAAGCGTGCGCCATCCTGGCCGATGGCTTCCTGCACCTTGCGCACCGCCTTGCCGGCGTTGCCTTCGGTGTCGATAACTTTGTACTTGAGCGGGTGGCCGAGCAACTGCGGGTGCTCGGCGATGGCCAGGCGCGAGCCCATGTCGGCGTACTTGCCGTAGCTGGCGAAGGCGCCCGACATGGACTTGAGCCCATAGAAGGTCAGCGGTTGGTCGGCGAATGCCCGGTGTGCCCCCAAGGGGAGGCTACCTAAGGCACCCAGGGCAAGGCCTGCCTTGAGCAGGGTACGTCTTTGCATGAGTAACTCCTTGTTTGTGGTTATTAGGCAGGAGTGGCAATGACAAAGCGGGTAAGGCCGGGCCTGTGTGCAGGCCTCTTTACAGGCGCATCAGTGGTGGTGATCGAACTCCAGCAGGAAGTTACGGGCAACCTCGCCTTCCAGCGCGGTCATGTGGTGCTCGGCGTCGCACATGTGTTCGTGCATCAGCCGGCGTACGGCGGGTTCGTCGCTGGCGCGCAAGGCGGTCAGTAGTTGCTTGTGGTAGCCGATGTTGGCGGCGGCGAACTGCTGGCGCTTGGGCAGGTAGGCCTTTTTCAGCACCACCAGGTCGCGCAGCAGGTCGTTGAGGAACACCGCCATGAAACGCAGCAACGGGTTGGGGCAGCGGTTGGCCAGCAAGGTGTGGAATTCAAGTTCCGCCAAGCGCTGCTCACGCTGGCCTTCCTCGCTGTCTTCCGGCGCGCTGCAGAAGTCGATGTTGGCCTGCAGCGCGGCGTAATCGGCTTCGCTCAGCTTGCCCATCACCGACACCGCCAGTTCTACCTCAATGACTTTGCGCAGCTGGTACACCTGTTCACCGTCCAGGTGCTGAAAGTGCAGGTAGTTGCGCAGTGCGCGGCTGGCTGGCTCGGTGCCCACTTCGTTCAGGTAGGCCCCCCCGGTCGGGCCGGTGCGGGTGCTGACCAGGCCCTCTACCTCCAGTGCCTTGAGCGCTTCGCGGGCGGTGCCCTTGGAACATTCGAAATGCTCCATCAGCTCACGCTCGGTGGGCAGGCGGTCGCCGGGGTGCAGCGCTTCGGTGACGATCGAGCGCTTGACTGATTCGACGATCACATCGGACAGCTTCTGGCGCTTGCGTTTGGGTTTGAGCATTTCGCTATTTTTCATATTTATGCGGATAAATAGGATTTAGCGAATTTTGGCCGGACGGGTCAATGCTGGCGGGGGGGAGGGGTCGTAAATGGTGTGAAAGGGTCGGGGAGGGATATGTGGAACACGAAATTGCAGATAAAAACTGTGGGAGCGGGCGTGCCCGCGAACACCGGCGAAGCCGGTGCCATACACCGTGGTGCCTGCTTCGCGGGCAAGCCCGCTCCCACAGATTTCGAATTGGTTTCAGGATTGAACAGACATCGTGTTCAGTCTTGGTGGCCAGGGCCCTGCTGCAGGTGGGCCTGGCTGCAATACCACTCATTGCCCTGCTGCAGCGCACGGTCGTTGGGCAGGTGCACGCCACAATGGGCACAGCGCACCATCTTCAGCGGCGCATCCAGCTTCGCCTCGGGGTGCGACTGCTGGCTGACTTTGTACTTGCGCCACAGCCAGAACGCGGCGGCGATCAGGGCGATCCAGAAAAGTAGGCGAACCATGATGTCCAGCTTGTCGATTGAAGAAGCCGACAGTCTAGGACGCGGCCAATAAAAAAGGGAGGCCCAAGGCCTCCCTTTCATTCACCACTGAAGGTCAGTCGAACAGACCAAAGGTCATGTAGCTGAACCAGGAACGGTCTTTCTCGGCTTCTTTCGGGCCTTCCGGCACGATCGGGTCGCCGTTCTCGTCTTTAGGCAGCAGCTCTCGCGGCATCTCGTCGCGCGCGTCCTGGAACTGCTTGACCACGTCCTGGTTGGCGCGGGTTTCGCCTGGCGGTAGCGGGGTATCGGTTTCGATCAGGCCCAAGGTGGCCTTGGACAGCCAGCCGCGGCCGTCAGACTCGGTCTGCTTGGGCTGGAACTCGCCATCGACCAGGCTCGGGTGGTCCGGATAGTTGAGCTTGAGGGTTTCCAGGCTCGTGGCGGCCAGTTCGTCCAGGTGCAGCTTCTGGTACGACTCGACCATCACGGCCAGGCCGTCACCGACGGACGGGGTTTCCTGGAAGTTTTCGACCACGTAGCGGCCACGGTTGGCAGCTGCTACATAAGCCTGGCGGCTCAGGTAGTAGTCGGCCACGTGGATTTCGTACGAAGCCAGCAGGTTGCGCAGGTAGATCATGCGCTGCTTGGCGTCTGGCGCGTAGCGGCTGTTGGGGAAGCGGCTGGTCAGCTGGGCGAACTCGTTGTACGAGTCGCGGGCGGCGCCCGGGTCACGTTTGGTCATGTCCAGCGGCAGGAAACGCGCCAGCAGGCCACGGTCCTGGTCGAACGAGGTCAGGCCCTTGAGGTAGTAGGCGTAATCGACGTTCGGGTGCTGCGGGTGCAGGCGGATGAAGCGCTCGGCGGCCGACTTGGCGGCCTCGGGCTCGGAATTTTTGTAGTTGGCGTAGATCAGCTCGAGCTGCGCCTGATCGGCATAGCGGCCGAACGGGTAGCGCGACTCCAGGGCCTTGAGCTTGTTCACGGCGCTGGTGTAGCTGGAGTTGTCCAGATCAGCCTGGGCCTGCTGGTACAGTTCGGCCTCGCTGAGGTTCTCGTCAATGACCTCTTTATTAGAGGAACAGGCCGCGGTAAGCCCGAGGATGGCGATCAGCAGCAGGTGTTTCACTCGCATGGCGGCTTGCGTCCCTTTGACGGCCGCTGTCTTGGGCGGTGCCGTCCTGTTATGATGAGCGCCCCGGCCAACCCCGGGACAAAAGAAGCCGTATTTAACCACAAGCTCGCAGCCGAAACCAAAGGCTGTGCGCCCGCCGAATCGAGCATGTCCGAGATCATTCAACTTAGCGCAGAGGTACCGTCCGAACTGGGCGGCCAACGCCTCGACCAGGTCGCCGCCCAATTGTTCGCCGAGTACTCGCGTTCGCGGCTAACTTCGTGGATCAAAGAGGGCCGCCTGACGGTCGATGGTGCAGTCGTGCGCCCTCGAGACCTTGTTCATGGTGGCTCTCAGCTTGCCCTGGAGGCCGAACAAGAGGCCCAGGGCGAGTGGATCGCAGAAGATATCGAACTGGATATCGTCTACGAAGACGACCACATCCTGGTGATCAACAAGCCTGCCGGGCTGGTTGTGCACCCGGCGGCCGGGCATGCCAGCGGCACCCTGCTCAACGCGCTGCTGCACCATGTTCCAGACATCGTCAACGTGCCGCGCGCCGGTATCGTGCACCGCCTGGACAAGGACACCACCGGCCTGATGGTGGTGGCCAAGACCCTGCAGGCGCAGACCAAGCTGGTCGAGCAGATGCAGGCTCGCAAGGTCAGCCGCATCTACGAGTGCATCGTGATTGGCGTGGTGACTGCCGGTGGCAAGATCGACGCGCCCATCGGCCGTCACGGCGGCATGCGCCAGCGCATGGCTGTAACCGACGGCGGCAAGCCGGCGGTCAGCCACTACCGCGTACTCAAGCGCTTCCGCTCGCACACCCACGTGCGGGTCAAGCTGGAAACCGGCCGTACCCACCAGATTCGCGTGCACATGGCCCACGTGGGTTTCCCACTGGTTGGCGACCAGACGTACGGCGGGCGCTTCCGCATTCCGCCCGCTGCCAGCCCGACCATGGTCGAGGCGGTCAAGACCTTCCCGCGCCAGGCGCTGCATGCGCGTTTCCTCGCCTTGGCCCACCCGATTACCGGTGAAGTCATGAAGTGGGAATCGCCACTGCCGGATGACTTCGTCTGGTTGCTGTCGCTGCTGAACCAGGACCGCGAGAGCTTCATCGGATGAGTGAGCTGACGCAGGCGTTGCTGTTCCCCGACTGGCCGGCCCCGGCTTCGGTCCGCGCCTGTGTCACCACCCGTCAGGGTGGCGTCAGCCTGCCGCCCTATGAAACCTTCAACCTCGGCGACCATGTTGGGGATGACCCTGCCGCGGTCGCCGAGAACCGCCGCCGCCTGAGTGAACAGTTCGCCATCCAACCGGCCTGGCTCAAGCAGGTGCATGGGCGGGTGGTGGCGGATGCCGACCCGGCCGTGGTGGCCGAGGCCGATGCCAGCTGGACCCGCCAGCCTGGCATTGCCTGCACCGTGATGACCGCCGATTGCCTGCCTGCGTTGTTCTGCGACCGTGCCGGCACCCGCGTGGCGGCGGCGCATGCTGGCTGGCGTGGGCTGGCGGGTGGCGTGCTGGAAGCCACGCTGGACCGGCTGGCGCTGCCGCCAGAAGAGGTGCTGGTGTGGTTGGGGCCTGCCATCGGCCCGCAAGCGTTCGAAGTGGGGCTGGAAGTGCGTGATGCCTTTACCGCCGTGCACCCGCAAGCAGCTCGGGCATTCGTCGACGGCGAACGGCCAGGCAAGCTGTTGGCGGATATCTATGAGCTGGCGCGTATTCGCCTGGCTGCCCGTGGCGTGACTGCTGTTTATGGCGGTGGCTTGTGCACGGTCAGTGATGCGCGGTTCTTCTCCTATCGCCGTACCCCGCAGGGTGGGCGTTTTGCATCGTTGGTCTGGCTGGACCCGCGCTAGCCTGTACCGGCCTCTTCGCGGGCACGCCCGCTCCCACAGAGATTCCGCAAACGTTGAAACCGGTGGTGTAACTGTGGGGGCGGCATGCCCGCGAATGGCCCCCATTAATCCAACAGGTTGACTTTGGTCAACCCCGCTACGCTTGAATCTTCCAGAATCAGCCTTATCTATAAAGTCATCTCAGGCAGGTTTCTTTATAAACAGGCGCTGTCCATCGCTCCGACCTGCCCTTTAAAGGAAGGTACACCATGCGAATAGACCGTTTAACCAGCAAGCTGCAACTTGCAATATCCGATGCCCAGTCTTTGGCCGTTGGCATGGACCACCCTGCCATCGAGCCCGTGCACCTGTTACAGGCGCTGCTCGAACAGCAGGGCGGCTCCATCAAACCGCTGCTGATGCAGGTAGGCTTTGACATCAATGGCCTGCGCCAGGGGCTGGTGAAAGAGCTCGACCAACTGCCGAAAATACAGAACCCTACCGGCGACGTGAACATGTCGCAGGACTTGGCACGCCTGCTTAACCAGGCAGACCGCCTGGCACAGCAGAAGGGCGACCAGTTCATTTCCAGCGAGCTGGTGCTGTTGGCCGCCATGGACGAAAACAGCAAGCTCGGCAAGCTGCTGCTGAGCCAGGGCGTGAGCAAGAAAGCGCTGGAAAATGCCATCAACAACCTGCGTGGCGGCGCGGCAGTGAATGACGCCAACGCCGAGGAATCGCGCCAGGCGCTGGACAAATACACCGTCGACCTGACCAAGCGTGCCGAAGAGGGCAAGCTGGACCCGGTCATTGGCCGTGACGATGAAATCCGCCGTACCGTGCAGGTGCTGCAACGCCGTACCAAGAACAACCCGGTGCTGATCGGTGAGCCTGGCGTGGGTAAAACCGCCATTGCCGAAGGCCTGGCCCAGCGCATCATCAATGGTGAAGTGCCCGACGGCCTCAAAGGCAAGCGCCTGCTGGCGCTGGACATGGGCGCGCTGATTGCCGGTGCCAAGTACCGCGGTGAGTTCGAAGAGCGCTTGAAAAGCCTGCTGAACGAACTGTCCAAGCAGGAAGGCCAGATCATCCTGTTCATCGACGAACTGCACACCATGGTTGGCGCCGGCAAAGGCGAGGGCGCCATGGACGCCGGCAACATGCTCAAGCCGGCCCTGGCCCGCGGCGAGCTGCATTGCGTAGGTGCCACCACGCTGAACGAGTACCGCCAGTTCATCGAAAAGGACGCCGCCCTGGAGCGCCGCTTCCAGAAGGTGCTGGTCGAGGAGCCGAGCGAGGAAGACACCATCGCCATCCTGCGTGGCCTGAAAGAGCGCTATGAAGTGCACCACAAGGTGGCCATCACCGACGGTGCAATCATCGCAGCGGCCAAGCTCAGCCACCGCTATATCACCGACCGCCAGCTGCCGGACAAGGCCATTGACCTGATCGACGAAGCGGCCAGCCGCATCCGCATGGAGATTGACTCCAAGCCGGAAGTGCTCGACCGCCTTGATCGCCGCCTGATCCAGCTGAAGGTGGAGTCGCAGGCGCTGAAGAAAGAAGAAGACGAAGCGGCGAAAAAGCGCCTGGAGAAGCTGACCGAGGAAATCGAGCGGCTGGAGCGTGAGTATTCCGACCTGGAAGAAATCTGGGCTTCGGAGAAAGCTGAAGTGCAGGGCTCGGCGCAGATCCAGCAAAAGATCGAGCAGTCTCGCCAGGAGCTGGAAGCCGCCCGTCGCAAAGGCGACCTGAACCGCATGGCCGAACTGCAGTACGGGGTGATCCCGGACCTGGAGCGCAGCCTGCAGATGGTCGACCAGCACGGCAAGACCGACAACCAGTTGCTGCGCAACAAGGTCACCGAGGAAGAAATTGCCGAAGTGGTGTCGAAGTGGACCGGCATTCCTGTGGCCAAGATGCTCGAAGGCGAGCGTGAGAAGCTGCTGAAGATGGAAGAGCTGCTGCACCAGCGCGTGATTGGCCAGAGCGAGGCGGTAACCGCCGTAGCCAACGCCGTACGCCGCTCACGTGCCGGGCTGTCCGACCCGAACCGGCCAAGTGGTTCGTTCCTGTTCCTCGGCCCGACCGGTGTGGGCAAGACCGAACTGTGCAAGGCGCTGGCCGAGTTCCTGTTCGACACGGAAGAGGCGATGGTGCGCATCGACATGTCCGAATTCATGGAGAAGCATTCCGTAGCGCGCCTGATCGGTGCACCACCAGGCTATGTAGGGTATGAAGAGGGCGGTTACCTGACCGAGGCCGTGCGCCGCAAGCCTTACTCGGTGGTGCTGCTGGACGAGGTGGAAAAAGCCCACCCGGATGTGTTCAACGTGCTGTTGCAGGTGCTGGAAGACGGCCGCCTGACCGACAGCCATGGGCGCACCGTGGACTTCCGCAACACCGTGATCGTGATGACCTCCAACCTGGGTTCCGCGCAGATTCAGGAACTGGTGGGTGACCGCGAGGCACAGCGTGCTGCAGTGATGGATGCGGTGGGGGCGCACTTCCGTCCGGAGTTCATCAACCGCATCGACGAAGTGGTGGTGTTCGAGCCTTTGGGCCGCGAGCAGATTGCCGGTATTACCGAAATCCAGCTGGGCCGCCTGCGCAGCCGCCTGCTGGAGCGCGAACTGTCGCTGAGCCTGAGCCCAGAGGCGTTGGACAAGCTGATTGCCGTGGGTTACGACCCGGTGTACGGTGCGCGGCCGCTGAAGCGTGCGATCCAGCGCTGGATCGAGAACCCGCTGGCGCAGCTGATTCTGGCAGGCAAGTTCTTGCCGGGTTCGGCGATCACCGCCAAGGTGGAAGGCGACGAAATCGTCTTTGGCTGATTGTGTTGCACCATGAGCCCCGCGTTTGCGGGGCTTTTTTTGCCTGTTGCCAATGCCGGCACAGCCCAGCTATTTCGGGCCTTTGCGCCAATCCGGGGTAACCGACTGAAATTTTTGAAATTTTTGCTTGCATCAAATTTAGAGTGCCCCTAATATACGCCGCGTTGTCAGGCACTAAGCGAATCACCAGCAACATCGGCGATCGCAAAACAACTTACAAATCAGTAAGTTGAATGAAAAAAAGTGGTTGACAAGCAAAACGAAGAATGTAGAATAGCCGGCCTCAGCAGCGACAACGCGAAAGCGAAGAAGCTAAAGGGTCCGAAGCGAACACAGTCTTCGGAGTTGTACCGAAGTTCAGTTCCGCGATAGCTCAGTCGGTAGAGCAAATGACTGTTAATCATTGGGTCCCTGGTTCGAGTCCAGGTCGCGGAGCCAATCTCGGGGTGTAGCGCAGTCCGGTAGCGCGCCTGCTTTGGGAGCAGGATGTCAGGAGTTCGAATCCCCTCACCCCGACCATTTTCCGGGTCGTTAGCTCAGTTGGTAGAGCAGTTGGCTTTTAACCAATTGGTCGTAGGTTCGAATCCTACACGACCCACCATGTAGAAAAGGGCATCTCCAAAGAGATGCCCTTTTTTTTGAAACACTCGGGGTGTAGCGCAGTCCGGTAGCGCGCCTGCTTTGGGAGCAGGATGTCAGGAGTTCGAATCCCCTCACCCCGACCATTTTTGGGTCGTTAGCTCAGTTGGTAGAGCAGTTGGCTTTTAACCAATTGGTCGTAGGTTCGAATCCTACACGACCCACCATGAACAAAGGGCATCTCGCATGAGATGCCCTTTTTCTTTTGCCCCGAAAAATGCGCTATCGGTGCAAATCCGACCTGTATCCCTTTGCCACACCGCCCCTTTGTAGGAGCGGGTTCACCCGCGAATGCGGCAGTGCAGCCACCATCGCATTCAAAGGTAAACCCGCGCCATGCAGGGCATGCGGGCGCCTGTTAGTGCAACTTCAGGCGCGGCTCGGTGCCCCGGCCAATCTTGCTGCCCAGCATCATCAACGCCGTGCGGAAGAACCCGTACAGCGCCATCTGGTGCATGCGGTACAGCGACACGTAGAACATCCGCGCCAGCCAGCCTTCCAGCTTCACGCTGCCCATCAGGTTACCCATCAGGTTGCCCACCGCCGAGAAGCGCGACAGCGACACCAGCGAGCCATAGTCCTTGTACTCGTAAGTCGGCAGGGCCTTGTTCTCCAGGCGCGCCTTCAGGCTTTGCGCCAGCATCGATGCCTGCTGGTGCGCCGCCTGTGCGCGCGGCGGCACGTTACGGTCGCTGCCAGGTTGCGGGCAGGCGGCGCAGTCACCGAAGGCGAAGATGTTGTCGTCGCGGGTGGTTTGCAGGGTAGGGCGCACGACCAGCTGGTTGATGCGGTTGGTTTCCAGGCCATCGATGTCCTTGAGGAAACCTGGCGCGCGGATACCGGCTGCCCACACCTTCAGGCTGGCCTGGATCACTTCACCGTCCTTGGTTTTCAGGCCGTCCTCGGTCACTTCACTGACTGCGGCGTTGGTCATCACCTTCACACCGAGTTTTTCCAGGGTTTTGTGAACCGGTACGCTGATGCGCTCCGGCAGCGCCGGCAGAACGCGCGGGCCCGCCTCGATAAGGGTGATGTGCATGTCCTTGGGCTGGATGCGGTCCAGGCCATAGGCCGCCAGCTCGTGGGCAGCGTGGTGCAGCTCGGCCGCCAGCTCTACACCGGTGGCACCGGCGCCGACAATGGCTACGCTGATTTTCTCGCTGGCCACGTCGCCGGCGTGGGCACGCAGGTAGTGGTTCAGCAGTTGCTGGTGGAAACGCTCGGCCTGCTTGCGGGTATCCAGGAACAGGCAGTGCTGCGCTGCGCCCAGGGTGCCGAAGTCGTTGGTGTTGGAGCCCACGGCGATCACCAAGGTGTCGTAGCCCAGGGTGCGCGCAGGCAGCAGCTCGCGGCCCTCTTCGTCGAGGGTGGCAGCCAGTTGAATCTGT
This sequence comes from Pseudomonas sp. YQ_6, assembly GCF_043103245.1. NCBI lineage: Bacteria > Pseudomonadati > Pseudomonadota > Gammaproteobacteria > Pseudomonadales > Pseudomonadaceae > Pseudomonas > Pseudomonas sp. YQ_6. The sequence goes on along the minus strand of NZ_JBICJR010000008.1, from coordinate 77,150 downwards.
TTGCCTTCACGGTCCAGGCCGCTCATGCGCCCCAGCTGGAAATTGAAGTGGTTCCACTTCGCCTGAGCCACGTAGTTCAGCTCGTCTTCCGAGGAGTTCAGCGAGCCGGCGGCCACTTCGTGCAGCAGCGGCTTCCAGATGTGCGTGAGGTTGGTGTCGACCAGGGTGATTTCGGCCTGCTTGCGCTTGCCCAGGCTTTTACCCAGGCGGGTCGCCAGTTCCAGGCCGCCGGCGCCGCCGCCGACAATCACGATGCGATGAGTCATGGGAATATCTCATAAGGTTTACGGAATGCGTGGCCCTGGGGGCCGGCCGCAAACTGCACGAGGGGAGGGCGAGCGCGAAGCAGCTCATAGCACCAGTCCACTCAGCAGGCGGCTGATGAGACCCAACCCGATGGTCACGGCCAGCACCAGCACAAGGAGCAGCCACGGCCGGAAGGGCCTGCGCTCGACTTGGTGCTGGGGGGCTCGCAGATACTCATCGACACGACGCTGATCTTCCGGGTTCAGGCGGCTGGTCATGGTGGGCCTCGTCAGGTAGACGTTTGTGACTGCGCAAACGCTACAGCGTTCGCGCAGGCGCTTGAAACAAATGATAATGCTTTCTATCCCTGGCGCCGAGTGTACGCCATCGCAAACAGTCGCTGCACTGGATCAAAGACTGATGCCTACGTCGAAGACGATGCTGCGGCCCAGGTTACCGCGCAGGAAATCCGGCGCATCGGGGTGGGCAAACAGTACCCGGGCAAAGGTTGGCCCAACCAGCGACAACGAACGCCAGCCCTGGCGCAGGTATTCGGTAGGCGGCGGGAAGTGGGTGTTGAGGTCGAGCACTTCGCGCTTGAGGCTGGAGAACGCGATGATGTCCAGTTCGTTCAGCTCCAGCCCGCGTTCCCGGTAATTGTGCGCCTTCTTGCGCAAGGTGGGCGCCAGGCGCCCCAGCAGTTCGGTGGCACTGATGCGCCGTGGGCGTGCTTCGCGGCGTACCAGCTGCGCCAGGGAAAACGCACTGCGCCGCCGCTGCAGCTCCTCGCGCCATTCATCGTTCAGCCGGCGGCCCTCGTCGAGCACGAAAAACACCTCGAAGGCGGCGTCGCGGAACAGCACGTCTGGTGGCTCCTGCCCCGCCGGGGTGAAGTCCTCGCTGCGGTAGGGAATGTTCAGCCCCTGCAACAGGCGCTGGCACACCCAACGCTCCCGCTCCCACTTACGGGCGTTGGAGAGAAATGCATTGGCTTGTTCGGCCTGGATGGTAAGCAGGCGCAGGTAGTCTGAGTCATCCATGCAGACAAGCTTAGCCGCTAATCGATGACGGTAAGATGCTGTTTAAGCGTGAGAATCAGCCCAGCACCGGCCACTGCTGCACCAGCCCGACCAGATGCACCAAGCCAAAGCCCAGGCAGATCAGCGAACTGACCACGATAAAACGCTGCGAACGCCCGGTGCCCGCCAGCAATACTGGCCCCAGCAGGCCGCGTAGCAAGTACACCAGGGTGATCAGGCAAATGACTGGCAGCAGCAAGGGCAGCCGCCCGATCGCCCCGGCAGCCGACAGCGCATAGGCCGACCAGGCCAGCAACACGCAGGCGATGGCGGCGGTGATCAGCGCCGGGTAGCAGCGGCCCTTCTCGGCGGCCACCGCCATGCGCTCACCGGCCCCGAACAAACGGTACCAACGCGGCCCCACGGCGATGATGGCCAGGTGAATTACACCGATGGTGGCGTTGAGGGCCGCTGCCAGTAGCAGGGCGGGGTTGGTTCCTTCCAGCATGACCAATGCTTCCTGCATCGAATGGAAGCGTCAGCCTACCGCAGCCGAAGGAATGGGAGAAAGGGTGTAGACTCGGTTTTATCCACATGGCCGCAAAGGGTATTGTTCAGGTGATCAGCGCGCAGGTGTTATCCGGCACCACCCTTACCCTTGGCTGGCTGGGTTATGTGCCGTTGCTGATCTGGGCGGTCAGCCGGGTTCGCTGGGTGGAACTGTTTACCGACCGGCGCCGCCAGCATTTGCTGTTTGGCACGGTGTTCTGCCTGTTTGCGCTGTGGCTGGTGCGGCGCGACTTTGATACCGGGGTGTCGTACCACTTTATTGGCATGACGGCGGTCACCCTGTTGCTGGACTGGCCGCTGGCGGTGCTGGGTGGGTTCATGGCCCAGCTCGGCTTGCTGGCGCTGGGGCGTCAGGACCTGGCGGCGCTGGGGTTGAATGGTTTGTTGCTGGTTGGCTTGCCGGTGCTGATTACCGAGGTGTGCGCGGTATTGGTGGAGCGTGCCCAGCCCCGCAACCTGTTCGTTTACATCTTTTGTTCGGGTTTTTTTCCGGCCGCGCTGACCGTGCTGGTTTGCGTCCCCGCAGCGCTAGGGGTGTTGTGGCTGGACGGGCGTTTTGCCCTGCCGGAGTGGCTCAGCGACTTTGTGGGCTACCTGTGGCTGATGATGTTCCCCGAGGCGTTCATCAACGGCATGGTGATCAGTGCGCTGGTGGTGTTTTGCCCCGAGTGGCTGGAAACCTTCAACCGCACACGGTACCTGCAGGCGCCCTGGAAGGAAGATGAGCGGTGAATGTGTGGTGGCTGTGCCGGCCTCTTCGGGGGTAATGCACAGCACTCAGAGGTTGCACTCTCACTGTGGGAGCGGGCATGCCCGCGAACACGGGCGAAGCCCGTGCCATCCACTGCGGCGCCTGCTTCCACAGGTACCGCGCGGGTTGTGGGCCCGCGTTGTATTTGTGGATCAGCTCAATGCCGCGGCTCCAGGTCCCCCGAATACAGCTCATCCTCGGACTCTTCCGACCCCGGAATCTTGTGTTCCTCAGCCGCCCAGGCGCCCAGGTCGATCAGCTTGCAACGGTCCGAACAAAACGGTCGGAACGCGTTTTTTTCGCTCCATTCCACAGGCGCGCCGCAAGTCGGGCAATCGACGGTCAATGGCTGGCTCATGGCTGGCCTCCTTTCAAAGTCAGGTAAAAGTGGTGCAGGCGGTCAATCTGCTCATGCAGCGCGGCCAGGCCGCCGTCGTTGACCACCACATCATCGGCATGGCGCAGGCGATCCTCACGGGCCAGTTGGGCCTGAAGAATCGCCTGCACCTGCTCGGCGCTGGTGTTGTCCCGCGCCAGGGTACGCGCTATTTGCAGGTCCTGCGGCGCATCGATCACCAGCACGCGCTGGGTCTTGTGGTACTGCCCCGATTCGATCAGCAGCGGTGACACATACACCGCATATGGCGACTGCGCCTTGGCCAGATAGCTGAAAATCTCCTGACCGATCAGCGGGTGCAGCAGTTGCTCCAGCCATTTGCGTTGCGCCGGGTCGGCGAATATCAGCTGGCGCAGGGCGGCGCGATCGAGCTGGCCGTCGCCCTGCAGCACGCCCGGGCCGAAGCGCTCGACGATGCTGGCCAGGGCGGGGCGGCCAGGTTCGACAACCCAGCGCGCGGCCTGGTCGGCATCGACCAGGTGCACGCCAAGCTCGACAAAGCGCTCGGCAGCGGCGCTTTTGCCGCTACCAATGCCGCCGGTCAGGCCGAGAATCCAGGGGGTAAAGGCCGCAGTGGTCATCAGTATCCAAGCAGTTGCATGTATGAGGCGTATATTTCATCACCCCAGAGCACGGCAATCCACCCCGCAATTGCCAGATAAGGGCCAAACGGGATAGCCGTGCCCAAGGCATGCCGGCGAAAACGCAGCAGGCACAGGCCAACAAGCGCCCCTACCACCGACGACAACAGCAGCGTCAACGGCAGCACCTGCCAACCACCCCATGCCCCGATCAGCGCCATCAGCTTGAAATCGCCATAGCCCATGCCTTCCTTGCCGGTGACCAGCCTGAACACCCAGTACACCGTCCACAGGCTGAGGTACCCGGCCACTGCGCCCCACAGTGCGTCGGCCAGGGGCACATGGATGCCAAAGGCATTGACGATCAGCCCTAGCCACATGGTCGGCAGCACCAGCACATCCGGCAGCAGCTGGTGGTCCGCATCGATCAGGCTCAGCGCCAGCAGGCACCAGGTCAGCGGCAGAGCCAGCAACGCCTCTACCGAAGCGCCGAAGCGCCAGGCCACTACCAGCGACAGCAGCGCGCTGGCCACTTCCACTACCGGGTAACGCAGGCTGATGCGGTTTTTGCAGGACGAACAGCGCCCGCCCAAGGCCAGGTAACTGATGACCGGAATGTTCTCCCACGCACGAATCCGGTGCGCACAGTGTGGGCACCGGGAGGCGGGCAGGCACAGGTCGAAACGCGCGTGCTGCGTGGTCGGCAGCCCCAATACCTCTTGCGCCTCACGCTGCCATTGCCGCTCCAGCATGATCGGCAGGCGGTACACCAGCACGTTGATAAAGCTGCCCACCAGCAGGCCGAGCACCGTGGCAAGAGTCAGGAAATACGCTGGCTGTTCAACCAGCAAAGCCCATAAAGTCATGTTCAGATCAAACTACCCAACTGGAAGATCGGCAGGTACATCGCCACCACCAGGCCACCCACCAGCAAGCCCAGGATCAGCACGATGGCCGGCTCCAGCAGGCTGGTCAACTGGTCCAGCGCCTGGCTGACCTGTTCCTCGTAATGGCTGGCGGCTTTTTCCAGCATCTGGTCCAGCGTGCCGCTGGATTCACCGATGGCCGTCAACTGCACCAGCAAGGGGGGAAACAGCGGTTCACCTGCCATTGCCTGGTTCAGCCCTTGCCCATTGGCCATGCCTTGGCGCAGCCGCAACACCGCCTGCTCGTGCAGGTCGCCACCCGTTACCCGCGCCACCGTCCCCAGCGCATCCAGCAACGGCACCCCGGCGCCGTAGGACGTTGCCAGGCTGCGCGCAAACCGCGCCAGCGCGGCCTGCCCCAGTAACTTGCCAAACACGGGCAAGCCCAGCACCCGCCAAGATATCCACAGGCGCGCTGGCGCGTGCTGCCGGTAAAGCTGGCGCACGGCAACACCCAACACCAGGCCCATCACCAGCAGCAGCGGCGCAAACCGGCTCAGCCCTGTGGACAAGTTGATCACCCACTGGGTAAATGCCGGCAACGCCGCGCCCATGCCCGAGAACATGCTCTCGAATTTCGGAATCACCTCCAGCAACAAGATCGCCGACACCCCCAGCCCGGTCAGCAACAGCAGCAGCGGGTAGATCATCGCCTTGCGCACCTTCTTGTGCAGCACCCGACGCTGTTCCAGCATGCCGGCCAGTTGCTCCAGCTGGCGGTCGAGCGTACCGGACTGCTCGCCCACCCGTACCAGGTTGCAATACAGCGCATCGAACCATGCCGGGTGACGCTGCAACGCATCCGCCAGCCCCAGGCCCGAGGCCACATCCTGTTTCAATCTTTCCAGCAACGCCGCCTGCGCCGCATCGCAACCACTGCGGCCCATCACCTCGAACGCTTGCAGCAGCGGCACGCCGGCCTTGAGCAACGTCGCCAACTGCCGGCTGAACCCCGCCGGGTCTGCCTTTTCGCGCCGCTTTGGCAAGCTGAACGCCAGCCCGCTGGCCGGCCGCAAACTCGCCACCGTGATGCCCTGGCGAATCAGCCCGGCGCGCACATAAGCCGGGCTGCGCCCGGGTGTTTGGCCGCTGACCGGCGCGCCATTGGCGTCGGTGCCGTGCCAGCGGTAGAGAAGTGAAGATGAAGTCATGCAAAGGTCCTTGTTCAGCCCCGGCGACAAGCCTGGAAACAGCTTGCCGCGTCCATGCAAGGGCACGCGTCCGTGATGCTCACTAGAGTAGTTCAGCGAAGATGACGCCCGTGCGGGCAGGGGTGACAAAAGGTGTCTGTTCAGGCCTACTGCGCCGCTGCCGGTTGGGGCGCAACTGACCTCAATGTGTAAGCGAATCAAAAAGGAACTACGTTCATGAAAGGGCAACGCGGTATCACCCTGATCGAACTGATGATCGTCGTCGCGATCATCGGCATTCTGGCGACCATCGCCTTACCGATGTACACCAACCACCAGGCACGCTCCAAGGCCGCGGCCGGGTTGCTGGAGATCAGCGCGCTGAAGACGGCGATGGATCTGCGGCTGAATGATGGAAAGGATGTAGCGGATGTAGCCGCCCTTGGTGGCCAGCCGGCGACGGCGCATTGTGCGATCACGGCGAGTGGCAAGGCCGCAGATGGCAGCGGCAGCATTGTATGCACCCTGGTGGATGCGCCGGCCAACGCGCTGGGCAAGGCCCTGACCCTGACGCGTTCGGCCAGCGGCTGGGCGTGCACGACCGACATCGAGGAAGACCTGGCGCCCAAAGGGTGCAAGGGGGCTTGAGGGCAGGGCAATAAACCAGCGGAAACAGGGGTTTGCGTTACGGGTGTGAGCAGTGGTACGTTGCGCTACACGCCGGTGTAGCTCAGTCGGTAGAGCAGCGCACTCGTAACGCGAAGGTCGCAGGTTCGATTCCTGTCTCCGGCACCAGAATCAGTTGGCCTATGGCGATTTATCGCTACCTGGCACCAATAGAAGCCCGCCTTGTGCGGGTTTTTTTGTTCCCGCTTTTTTCCCCACGGATCTGCGTGTTTTTGACTTAACGGTTCGCAGTTTTCCACTTAGGGTTGGACGTATTTTTAGATAATGGTTAGCTGTCGATCAGGTTTTGGCCAGTGTTTACGGGGTGAGAACCGAAATTTTTCTAGATAATGATTTTCCCGTTTAGGGATAATTTTGAGATGCCCCAGTTTTCTCACCACGACCTGCAAACTACTGAACCCGTCCTTCGACTCGCCGCTGGTTGACGTTCTGGCCCAGCTCAAGTTTCTGCGCAGGCTGAGGCTGGAAGGGGACACTCCACCTCAGGTGTTCTTTCAGTTGAAGGCGCTGTTCCACACGCTGGAAAGCTTGGGCTCTGCTCGAATCGAGGGCAACCACACCACACTGGCCGACTACATCGACAGCAAAGTCGAAGGGAAGGCTAAGAGCACCGATCAGTTACTGGAAATTGCCAACATCGAGAAGGCGATGGATTACATCGAAGCGGTGATCGAGCCCGGTGCAGACCTGACAGAGCATACGATTCGAGAACTGCACGCCATGACCGTACTGGGGTTACGGCGTGAAGGCGATAAAACGCCAGGCGTCTACCGGGAAGGGGCGGTCAGGATCGCCCAGGCGGAGCATCTGCCTCCAGAAGGTGTGCTGGTGCCGCAGTACATGCAGGAGTTGGTCAGCTTCATCAATCGCGACGATTCCCCTAAATACGCGCTGATGAAGGTCTCCCTGGCGCACCACCGTTTCGGTTGGATTCACCCATTCGGCAATGGCAATGGGCGGGTGGTAAGGCTGCTGACCTATGCGCTGTTGATGAAGTACGGTTTCAACGTGAACACGGGTGGTCGGGTGCTCAACCCCACAGCGGTGTTCTGCAATGACCGGGACAAGTACTACACCATGCTAGGGCTTGCCGATACTGGCACCACAGCAGGGCTGGAGGCATGGTGTACCTATGTGCTGCAGGGCATCCGCGACGAATTGGAGAAGGTGGACAAGCTCACCGACTATGGCTACCTCACGAAGTGCATTCTGTTGCCGGCGGTGAGTTTTGCACGCAGTCGGGAGTGGATTACCGAGACCGAGGAACAGATTCTGGTCAGCGTCATAAAGATGAAGGTCGTGAAATCGAGTGACATTGCTCAGGCACTCCCCGCGCTCACGGCTAACCAACGGACTTATCAGATCAAGAACCTGGTAGAGCAAGGCATGCTTCTGCCAATCAACCCAGGTTCGAGGCAATACACCATTGGTTTTTCCAACAATTACCTGGTGCGTGGGGTCATCAAGGCACTGAGGGAGCAGGGGTTCATTCCAGAGCCACTCGACAGGCCGTGAATAACTGCAAGATCGTTACTAATTCAGCTTTAATTCGCCTCCTTTCGTGGACTTTAATGCCCGGATGTAAGCACGATGCTCAAACATTCCACGCCCTGTGTGGGAGCGGCCTTGTGTCGCGAAAGGGCCGCAACGCGGCCCCGGCAATTCTTGCTCCACCGCGGAACTGTGCCCTGCAACACAGTTCCCTCTCCCCACGAAACCCTTTCAAGATACGTCGGAGCAGCTTTTCAAAGCATGCGCAGCCGGGCAGTCGAACAGGTATCGCTACCCGGAACATTACCCCGTACCTGTGTGAGCCAACTGTCTTGCTCAATTTCTAAAAGCTAGCGCGATCCCTGTGGGAGCGGGCAAGCCCGCGAAGGGCTGCAAAGCAGCCCCAACCAAGCCGGAAAACATTAACTGACTGGCATTAGGGCTTGCCCGCGAACACGGGTGAAGCCCGTGCCATGCGCCGAGATACTGACCCGCCATACGCACGTATAAAAAACAGTGCCAATGCAATTTTCGTCAGCGACCTGTGGTACGAGCCCTGAAAGCCCCCGGCAATGATTTTTGGTGTACTCCCCAAGCCGGTAGCTCGCACGTTCACTACCCATGTGATGGACGCCTATTCCAGTACACAGCTTTCGTGCGCCAGACGTTCTCTCTTTACTTCGCGGTCCTGCAGCAACCTATCCGCTTGGGCGAATATTGCGCCAACCTGTGCCCGTCTCTTTCTCCTGGAAAGAGACGGGCGCTTCTAGCACTGCTGCAGCCCTCATCGCACTTGGCTTTGCGGCAATCCCCCTCGTGACAATCGGCGTGACAAACGCCGATGTCACCAGCAACAGCCACGTAGATGATGGTGCCGCAGACCAGGGAATGGACTGCACCTGACTGACAGTCAGGCATGCCCCGGTCATCGCATTGCTGCGTTTACCCGGCTCAGGATCTTCAGGCGCTGGTCTCGTCAGCCAGTGCTGCCTCCACCCGCCCACCGGTAACGGTGTTTAGGAGGCCAGATCATGAGATGCCCTTGCCCTTGCTCTTGGTCGTAAGGAGCCGCCAGTCCCTCGTTAGAGGACATCCCCACAGTTAGCAGGGGCCTTGATTCCTGATAACACTCAGCATTCTTGGCGGGATGACGTGGGGGACGATTCTGTGGCTGCAGATGTTGAGTGGCCTAGCGAGTGTGGCTATCTCAAGCAAGGCCTTAGGCTCTGTCTGAAAAAAGCCGTCGCATACACCGCATGACACAAGCCAGCGAGACCATTGCGGCATAACTTTTCGCGAGCTTGTCGAAGCGTGTGACGATTCGGCGGTTCTCTTTCAGCCAGCCAAACATGCGTTCGATGATGTTGCGCTGTCGGTATTTGGGCCGGTCGAACAGTCTGGGTAGGCCAGGCTTGGGCTTGCGCTTCATCGAACGCAGCGGAATGACGGGTGCATTCGATATTGGTCGCAGTAGCGGCGTAGCGCTTCGGCGTCGTAGCCCTTGTCGGCAAGCAGCCATTTACAGCGCTTGCGCGGGCGGCCACGTTGGCTCGATGGAATGCTGACCTCGTCCAACAGTGGTTGTGCGTAGCTGATGTCACTGGCTTGACCGCCAGAGAGAAGGAAGCGCAACGGTATCCCGTTGGTGTCGCAGAGCATGTGGATTTTGGTTGTCAGGCCGCCACGACTGCGGCCTAGAGCGTGATCGGCAGGCTCGTCAGGCCCCCTTTTTTTCGCGCTCCAGATGAAGCACGGGTTGCTCTAACAGCGGTCGAATCGATCATCCAGGTGTGGGGGGCGATCAAGCCTTTGTCATTGAGTCTGAGGTGCAATCGCCTGAGCATCTGATCGAACGTTCCGCGGTTTCGCCAGACTCGGAAGCGGTGATAGACCGTCGCCCAAGACCCGAAACGCTCGGGCATATCTCGCCAGGCTGCTCCTGAGCAGAGCACCCAGAGTACACCATCGAGCATCAAGCGGTCACTGTTGCGGGGCCTGCCCCCGACGTGGACTGCCGTAAACAGATCGGCGACCACCGCCCACGCTTCATCCGAGAATTCATAACGCTTTGCCATCACAGAATTCCTTTCCGTAGATGGTCGGCGACTGTACAAAACCCAGGCTGTTCCGGGGCCACATTTCAGTTTCTTGGAATTTCAGACAGAGCCTAGAAATGTGGCACACAGTGTTCACTTTTGAAGTCGATAAACGGAGGATTTCGGCTGGCAGAATGCGATTCACAGCTGATCCTTAGGAGCTGGCGGGTAAGGGGGAGCCATCAGTGGACATCATGATGGCAAAAAGATAGCCTGCGCTTAGGAGTGAGCAGTCATGTTGCCTGCTCTTAGTGTTGATAAGTATAAAACTGCACATGGATTGAGTATGATTTACCTCGGCGGCACGGATTTTTATATCGACGTACCGAGTCTGCCTCGGCACGAATTCGAACAATACTCTACTAAATTGTTTGATAAGTGGGAGGTGTATGTTGAAAGTGCACTAAAGATTCCAGATTATTCACTTGCGCTTGAGGTTCAAGAAGGGTCAATAAAGGGCGGCGCTAAAATCGCCGCTACCCTTGGCGCACTCTATTTTGGTATAGGCCAGTACGGTTCGTTTATTTCAGGGCTGCAAACTATACAAGCTCAGGTAAGCGCAGTAGGAAGTTTTTTAGCTGCCCAGGCCGTTACACCTTTTTCTTATGATAAAATCAAACCAAAAACTAAGAAGTACAATGGCTCTTTGGGTGAGTTGCAGCGGTTGTTTTATAAGGTTCAGAGGGGAGAAATTACCGCTGAGCAGGCAATGCTGAAGGCTGAACTTATTCTTGGTGATGAAGTAAGGTCTGAGCCGCACTTCATGGCTGAACTAAAAGACTCATTTGAAAGCACGCCTCTGCTAGCTACGCAACTGGACTTACCTCTGAATAGTATCGGGCAAGACACCATCCTCCAAGCTGACAATAAGATGCGTAAGCCGCGCTTGCCACGACCTAAGCCTGAGCAGCCTATTGGTCAGCAGTTTCGTGTGGAAGTTTGGCGGGACTCAAAAAAACAGAAGAGAAAAGTGCGAATAGTTCAGTTGTAGCCAAAAAGGGGACAGCCAAAATTGGCTGATTATCACCCTTTTTCACGAATGGCTGCTAACGACTCGAAGCTGTCGTTTGAGAAGCGCAGAAATCAGCATGAAAAACTTTCTAGGGAAGATGATTGTGCCTCTCGCGAATAGTAATAAAGGAAAAAAGCAATTTCCTAGAATTCGCTCGATAAACCTAACCACGTGGAACATTACCTAAGCAGAAAAAACTGATTTAAATGGCTGGGTACTTCACGTTGCATTTTTTAAAATTATACACCTATCTCCGGTTGGCCTTTTTTCTGTGCTGATATGGCAACGTTCTCTTGGGAGATCTGGTAAAATACCAAGAATATGTGTAATATCTTTATGGTAGAAGAAGATAGCTGCGCACGAAATGCTTTATTATGACTCTAGATTTTTAAGTTAAAAATTTAAGGGAGTGTGAAATCTTGGCGAAAAAATACACCTATTCAGTTTCCGTGATTCGCGAAGGGCGAGACCGCGATTATCGTGATTTTTGGGATAGAAATCAGCGTGTCAACGAAAGCGGAGAAGTGCTTCATTCGGATTTGGTCGGATTTACTGAAACGGTAGATGCGAATAATCTAAATGATGCCATTTCAATTGTTGAGAAAAAATATCCAAACTTAAGGGTGGTTCGAGAATACTCTAGCAAGCTTTGATTGGCTATCTAGCAGGTGCGGTTTAATTTGAATGTGTACGTTGAACTTTAGTAGATACTGAGTAAATAGTAATGGACTACGATCGCAAGTTGGAGAAGTTTTTTTTCGAATATTTATTGTCTATAGGCTATCCAAAGGAGTCGATTGCCTATCAGCCGGGTATACAGCCTGTGCGGCACATGCAATGTTACAGGCCAAGCTTTGCACTCATAGATCCTAAAACGAATGAATATCTAGCAATTGTGGAGGTCAAGGAAGCCAAGATACATGAAGAAGGTCCGGGTGGCTTTATTTATGAAAATATGATTGACTATCGAAAGGCTCTAGGTGCGAACTCAGTTCCCGTATTCATTGTGTCTACTGATTTTAATGACTCATCTCCATTTCTGCTTCATTCGTTTAACGAGCAAGGAGAGATAAGTGTAATCGACCACACTCTGTTTCCAACATTTGAGGCGTTGGCGATCAAGGAGCAAGCAGACAGGAAAGCAGATCTTAGGGTTCGGCGGGACAAGGCGAGTGAGAAATTCACCGTAGTTTGTTGGAGTGTATCATTTGTTCTTTTTGTGCTAGTGATTGGCGACTTCTACGTTAAAATAGAATACGATCGAGATATGTTAACTGCGGAACGTATTAGCTTGATTGGCGCGGCTTTAGCGTTGATAGTTATACCTTTTGCTCAAAAATTTAAAGGCTTGGGTATCGAATGGGAGAAGATCGCTGGTCCTAATAAGCAAGAAGACGATTAGTCATTACTCCAGCCTTGCTTCAGGTAAGGCATGAAGGTTGTCGTTCAGTGATCACGATCTGACTATCAGTGCAAAGTGGCTTTGGGCCGTCTCTGTTGGCGAGGTAGCAGCGTAGGCTAGCCAGGCGCAGAGTGCCACGATGTGCACGCTGAAGACTTCACTCTCGTGATGAGGCATGATAATCGGTCGATCACTCAATATTCTCTAAAACTCTTGTAATTCATGAGGCCGTACGCCCTCTATCAAGCGGTTCACGAGCATGCGCATTCTGACAAGGCCCAAGGATCTGCACGGAAATCCCGAATAACTAAATCGGCGCCCCTCGAAAGCTGAAGGCTTTAGTTTTTCGAGCCCTCTATGGAAAGGAATTCTGTGATGGTAAAGCGTTTCCAACAATCGGATGAGGCCTAGGCTATGAACGCTGAGTTGTTTAACGAAACGCAAGGCCGGGGCGGTTGCGCTTAGATGGCTCTCGCGGAGTATCGATTCTAAGCATTGTCGCTCCACCAGTTGCGGATTATGAGTGGGGGTGGTGATCAACGCATCCCATCAGCCACGCCCTACTTATACTCCGGAATATGGAGTGTCGATTTATAAAATAATATTTATAAGTTCAGGTCTGCCTTGCTGGCTATAAAGCATGGTTTCCATGAGCGGGGTGTTATCTTTGATCATTTCGAGTAGTGCTTCGGCAGATGAGCCAGACGCTAGAGCTGTTTCTTTCAGAAGTTCATCGTACCAGTCCGTTCTCATCGAGTTGATGCGGGAATTAGCATTCATGTGTATTTCAAGATATTGCTCTGGTGTAATAAGTTCACATGTTTTATGAAAGTAGCGCAGGGCATCTGTCGCATACGACATTCGCATAAAGCTCGCTATCAAAGATCTCCAGGTTATTGCTTCATATCCAAGCTTTTTTATGGCAGGTAAGAAAGCATCAATTCTATAGATAATTCTGCTAATAAAAGCAGAAGAAGCTTTTGCATCAACAGGCAAGAACGTGCCAATAACACTAGATGCTCCAGACCGGATAAAGCCATTCGCAACAGTTACATGAGAGCCAGTGATCGGTGCTGTTGAGCAGGCACTCAACATTACGATCGGCGGAACACGAGCTTGATCAAATAGTTCCCAACTATTCAGTTTCTCTTTTCCTATTTGAAGCCATCCTCCCCCTTCGTTCCCGCTGTGGTCGCCATGACAGTCAAATATGACTATTGCACCTTTGAAGGCGTTCAGGGCATGTTTAACTTCGGCGGTGGTATTTACATCCTTGAATGTGATTCTTGTCCCATTTTTAAGAGGGAATATATTGATTCCGGTTTCGAGAAATTTTTTTATTCTGTCATGATTTTGAAAGGAACGAATTACTAGAATGTCTTTCAGTAAGTCTGAGGGTATATTCTTTGAATATCCTATTGCGCTTTGCTGTAGAAGCATATTTCCAGGGGTCATGCATATCTTGCTTACCTCATGGCTGATCATGAGTGGAAGTTTTCCAAGATAGATCCATTCAAGTGGCGCATCGCTACAGAGCTTTAGACTTGAAAAACGGCTTGCTATTAACTGTTCAAGTTGCGGGCCAATTTCTGATTGCATGGAGTCTGATAAGGCTTTGAACTTAATCTGTAACTGTCGGGCTGCTTTTTGATCGCCGCGTTTATGCAGGAACTCGATCTCCTTAAGCTCAGCGGTGTGAAGGTTAATAGCGTTTGGCAGGCGAATCGCTGGGATGCATTCGCTGCTGGCGAGTAATGCTATCGAGTGATTTGTTAAGGCAAGTTCTGATTGCCTCTCGTGTAAGATTTCACCGAGATAGGGTATCTTGTAGGGGTTGAATACAGGCTGTCCAACAGGGTGGCTGATACCGGAATATCCAGGATTCTTAATAAGTCCATTCTTTATCATGTCCTTTTGCCATCTTTCTGATAGCTGGCGAAGTATCTGGTTCCAGAGGTGTGAGTTTGTATTGTATAAAAAAGCCTTAATGGCTGGCGCATAAACTATAGCTTCGCCATGTTTTTCGCCTAAAGTGCTTAGTAGGGATTCTACACTTTCGTTAATTGCTGCTTTAAAATTTTCTATTTTGTCAGCCTTGATTCGACGTTCTTCATTGTACATAATTCCAAGAGAATAGTGAACTAAGTTATTTGCTAGAGTTGATCCTGATCCGTACCCAGGGGTGCTTGCCTTACGTGTGTATGTGTCTCTGAGTTGTTTTGGTGATATTTCGCTGCCAGCTAAGGTTTCAGCTTCTTCTATTTTTTCTAGGATCATACGATCCAGTAAGTGAATAGGATTTTCGATTTCGTCGAATGGTATTTTTAGGGCTCCTGCTGTTTCTTTAGTAGTGGCAATGATAGGACGAATTCCTTGCCCGAAATCTATGTCAACTACTTTTTTGGCTAGTGCGCATGGCGTGATTATTATGCAGAACCTGTCCTTGGCTATTTCTGGGATCATATCCAGAAATCCATCGCCTAAAGTTATTACTTCGCGGTGCACTCCATCTGCTCTACGCGAAATAAGAGCTTCTTGCTCTAAAAAAATTTCGCCTGTGTCAAATGGGGCAGTTGCGGCTGTTGTCAACAGGGAAAGAAATTCCGAGTTGGCTAGCGTTCGGCACCACCCTTGGAAAAGAGTCGCGTCCTCACTTGTTGGTACTACTATGATGTACAATATTCTCGACATAATGGTGCCTGTTTTTTGCTTAAGTTTAATAGTGGTTTTGCTAGGAGGGGCTGAAAATTGTTAGCCTTGGTAGTGGTGCCCAAGGCTATAGTTTATGCGCCAGCATAGCAAATTAAAATGCTTGTTCGCTTGACATGTGGTTGCTATCAAAGAGAGCAAGATTGTTTTTAAATAACCTTGCAGTAGTGCGGAAATATTGTTATCGAAGACTCTCATCGCACCGCAATTCGACCTCAGGGTTGTGTGCTGTCAGCGCTGCTTACGGCGGTTGGCAATCTAGAAGTAAAAGGATAATTTTAGAGACAAAGTGCTCTACCATGAAAAATAATACCCAGTGAGATCAGCTACTTTCGTTTTGATACGATTCCTGTCTCCGCACCAGAAAATTTGGCCGATGGTGATTTTTGCTATCGGGCCATCAATGTAAGCCAGCCTAATGCGGGCTTTCTTATGCCTGTCTTTTCTCATCAGGCCTGCAAACCTCGGACTTAGCCGTTCCACCCCCCTGTAGGAGCGGGTTTACCCGCGAACACGGGCGAAGCCCGTGCCATCCACCACCTACCCAGCGCAATTAAACATAGTCCTATAACCCAAAGGCCGAGTCACATGCAGTTCCTGCTTCCCAGGCGCAGTAACGACCTGTAGCACCCACCGACGCGCTGTGAATGCATAATCGGTAGTGTGGTGCCGGTTTTGCCCGTGCTTAAGCTTTTAATCGGCAAAATATTGCCGATTCCAGTCGTGCGCACTAGTTTAATCGGTATTCAAATGCTGATTAATGGTGTCGCGATGCCGCTCAGACTCACGATCCTGGCTTCTCCGATGGCGCATGGCGCGAGGCAGCGACACTCTCGGTTGAGAACCCCGAGCGTGTTGCTGATGGAAGCTGCCTTGTCGCCTACGCCGACTACTTCATCGCGATCTGCTGAACCGCATTCTAGGGAACACCGATAACCACGGCCGCAACACCTCCATCATGCGTGTGGGTGGGAGGTTTCGTTATGACCTCGCGCCAACGATCCTGGATGAAGAGGGCATCACACGGACGACGAAGTGGGCGGCGGAGCGCAAGGGGTCTTCCAATTGGCGCTACAACTGCGCTGAGCTTATTGGTTACACCGATCCCGATGTCCTGCTGCAACGGTTGATGAATGCGGCTGAGGCATTCAGGGCGTTGCCCGATCTGCTGACCGATGCGCCTTAATCGATGCACAATGCAGCCTCTCTACCCGTGAATAACCTAGATAAACGACTCGTAGAGTGGGGACGCGATGAAAAAATTACAGCCTGAAGAGCGCGCCCAGCTCGTAGAGGATATCGTCAAGCGCAACGCGGCCGGGCTCGATCCAATAGGGGCATCCATCCGCCGTCTACGGCTCGAAGTCACCGGGCTTGACCAAGAGACCTTCGCGGCCATGTGCAAGATGTCCACGAAAAGCCTGTACGAACTGGAAAGCGGGAAGTCGAATCCGAAGCTCAGCACTTTGGAGGCCGTGCTGCGTCTCTTTGGTGTGCGGATGGGGATGGTGATGACTGCCAAAGATAAGCCCACTGCAACGCTCGTCGGCAACACGGTCGGCCAGTTGAAGGTTGGTGGGCCAATCGCTGTGGCCGCGCCGCTGGCCAGTTCCTGCGTGGTGGCCGGACCGAAACGAGGGAAAAGCCCTGCGGCAGCCAAAGCGAAGAAGGCAGTGTCGAGGCCGGCATCGTCACGGGCACGGAAAAGCAGTCAGGAATAACTACAACTGGGATTCATCAAGCGATTCGGATTATCAGCCGGTTGGCCAGTGAGCAGTGTGGGAAGGTGTTGGAACGCGATGGCCAGGAGTTGGAGGGTTAGGCGAGGGTGTTGATTGGCCAGGTATCGCATGTTGCGCCTGGCCTAGTCTGCTGAAGGCCGTTGAAGGATTATTCCAGTCATGTCGGGGTATGGGGCTGCTGCGCAGCCCTTCGCAGGCAAGCCAGCTCCTACACGGACCGCATTTATCCTGGGAAGTACATGTGACCTGTGGCAAGCCGTTTTCCTACGGCGCGCGTTGGCTATTCGTGCCCCGAGAAACTTGCGAAAACAGCCACCCAGGAATAAAGTCCCTACGTCGCCGAAGCATCGGCGATGCGACCTTGGCCGGTCGGAATCGAAAGGCGCATCAGCGCCCAATCTTCATCGCAGGCGCTTTTTTGTGCCCGCGATGTTGCGTTATGGCGGTGGTGCGCGGGACACCTTCGGGTGTGCCGGGCTCCTTTCGTCCCGGTCGGCCAACCCGCGTACTGCTGCCACCTTAACTTGCTTGGCCGCGAGCGGTGGCAGTTCCATCACGAAAGGAACTCATGCATGACCACCGTAAATCCGTTACAGATCCGCGTATCCGTTCGCCGCCGTTGTTCTTCGGCGGCGCTGAGTGAGCTCGCCGGCGGCAAACCTTTCTTCACCTCCGTCCACCCGGAGGCCCGCCATGTCTGACCAAGAACGCCTCTCCACCATCCAAAGCTACGCCTGGACCCTGGAACTGCTAGGCGAAGCCCTGGTCCAGCACGACGAAATGCTCGAGTGCGAACACAACCCGCGGCTGAGTTTTCGCAACACGGCCGGTATCCATCAGGCGATCCGGATCATCAGCCGGTTGGCCAGTGAGCAGTGTGGGAAGGTAATGGAACGAAGCGAGCAGGATCTGCAGCGTTAGGCCAGATCGTTGCTCGAGGGTGGGGCCAGATTGGGGCTGCTGCGCAGCCCCCGTTGACTCGAGTTCAACCTATGGTGATGGCCGCATTCAACATCAACACCACCATCAGCCCAACCGCCGCCACAATCGACTGCACCACCGAAATGGTCTTGGTGGCTTCGCCCATGGTCATGCCAAAGGATTCTTTCACCATCCAGAAGCCTGCATGGTTCGCATAGTTGAAGAACAGCGAACCGCAGCCGATGGACAAGGCCAGCAAAGGCAGGTTGAGGCTGGGGTCTGCACCTGCCAGCGGCGCCAGCAGGCCGGCAGCCCCTACGATACCGACCGTGGCGGAACCGGTAGACACCGAGAGCAACATCGCGATCAGCCACCCCAGAATCAGGGGAGGGAAGGCAGACTGCTGGGTCAGGTGCACAATGGCATCGCCAACCTTGGCGCTGGTCAGCATCTCCTGGAAGGCACCGCCACCGGCAATGATCATGATGATCGAGGCAATCGGCTTGAGGCTTTTGCCCAGTGCATCGCGCAGCTGTTCGGCGTCGCCGCCGCGCGCAAGCACCAGGCTGGCGCCGGCGAACAGCACGCCCAGCAGCATGGCGATCAGCGGGTTGCCCAGGAAGCTGGCCAGTTCCAGCAGCGCATTGCCTTTGGGCAGCAGCATCTCGGCAACGGCATGCACCAGCATCAGGATGGCCGGCAGCAATGCGGCCAGCATGCCGACCATCACCCCGGGGCGGGGTTGGCCATCGGCTTTTTCAGCCAGTGTGAACTGGTCCAGCAATGCCTGATCGGGCCGCGTGTTCATGCGCGGTGAAATGAACATGCCGTACAGCGGGCCGCCCAGGATCATTGCCGGAATGGCAGCAACGAAGCCATAGAGCATGGTGGGCCCAACCGAGGTCTTGAGCACGGCGATGGCGGTCAGGGGGCCAGGGTGCGGCGGTACCATGCCGTGCATGGCGGCAAGCGCCGAAATGACCGGCACACCTACATACACATACGACGAGCCTTTGAAGCGCGCCTTGCTTTCCAGTTTGCGCGCCACGCTGAATATCAGCGGCAGCATGATCACCAGGCCGACTTCGAAAAACATGGGGATGCCAATGACAAAGGCAACCAGCATCATGGCCCAAGGGATCATGCGGTCGGAGGTGCGCTTGAGGATGACATCCGCGACCTGTTCCGTGACGCCAGCGTCAGCCAGGATCTTGCCGAGCATCGCACCCAGCGCTATCACCACCCCCACTGCGCCCAGTGTCTTGCCGGCGCCGGTGAGCAGGTGGGAGACGATGCTGCCTGGCGCCATATGCGTCGCGAAGCCCACGCCAATGGACACCACCAGCAAGGCCAGCAGCGGGTGCATCTTCAGGCGCGAAACGATGAGCGCCACCAGCACCAGAACACTGGCCAATGCCGTCAGTAATAGCTGTATATCTAAGGGAGTCATTCAAGGAATCTCGGTTGGGCTGGCGCTCGGCTGCACTCAGGGTTTGAAGGCGTGACGGGCGTTTCTACGGGGCATGCAGGTGGCTGCCGTTGGGGCTGCTGCTACGGTTTCGAGGAAGGGAACGCGGCTTTGCGCTAGCTGCCGCTCACAGGCGGGCGCCTGGTAACGGAAGGTGGGCAGCAGGGAGGCGTGGCGCTGAGGCCGGTGGGCAGTGGTGTGGCGACAGGGCGCTTGGGCAGCATGTTCATTGGTTGATTCACCTTGTTGTATGGTCATCTATATGAATCTGGCCAAAGTATTCGCGCTGCCATGGAATACTGTCAAGTGAAGGTAGTCGCATCGTCTTGGGTGGCCATTTAGCCCCGGCAGGCAATACTTCTCTCTATACGCAGGCGTGTTCCTGGTGGCGCGCGCCGCTGGGAGGTGTCTGGTGAACAAATTAACGATTGTGGGTGCCGGCCTGGTCGGCGAGGCGGCGGCGCAGATCATCGCCCGGGATGAGTTGTGCCGTGAGCTGGTGTTGATGGACGTGCAGGGTGAACTGGCGCAGGGCAAGGCGCTGGACGTTTGGCAGGCGGCGGTGGATTCAGGTTCCGATACCCATGTTCACGGCGGGGCCAAAGCCGAGATGCTGGAGGGTTCCGAGCTGGTGGTGATCACGGCGGGCGTGCCGCGCAAGCCCGGCCAGTCGCGCCAGGATGTATTGAGTACCAACCTGCCAATCCTCGACAGCATCATGGCGGATATCAAGCACCACGCGCCGACAGCGACGGTGCTGGTGGTGTCCAACCCGGTCGATGTGCTCACCTATCGTGCCTGGAGCGTCAGCGGGCAGGGGCGCGACAAGGTGTTCGGGCAGGCGGGGGTGCTGGATACCGCGCGCATGAAGTGCTTCATCGCCGAGCAAACCGGGTTTTCTGCACGGGATATCACGGCGCTGGTGCTGGGCGGGCATGGCGACAGCATGGTGCCGCTGATGCGCTACTGCCAGATCGGCTCGGTGCCGCTGTCGCACTTCCTGTCCAGCGAGCAGATCGAACAGATTGTCGAGCGCACCCGTAAGGGCGGCGGCGAGATTCTGGGGTTGAAGAAGACGGGGAGCGCCTGCGATGCACCGGGCGTGGCCATTGCGCAGATGGTCGATGCGATCGCCAACGGGCGGAACCGTATTTTGCCGGCGGTGGCGATTCTCGAGGGCGAGTATGGGCGAACGGATATCGCCATGGGTGTGCCCTGCGTACTGGCAGAGAAGGGGCTTGCGCGGGTGATCGAGTTGCCGCTGGATGCGCAGGAACAGGCGATGTTCGACCACTCGGCAGACCAGGTGGCGCGGGATATTGCAGAGATGAAGGCGTTGTAGGGCTTGAAGCGTCATGCATCGGGTGTGGCGGCTCGGGCAGTGGGGGAACACTTTGCCTCCGTACCTGTCACACCCGTTCATTGGGGTTCGGACCCACCATTACCAAGGAGAGGTAGGCATGGCCTTTGACGCTTTCATCCAAATCGACAACATCGCTGGCGAAGCGCTGGATGTGCAGTACACCAACTGGATCGAGATCAATGGCTACAACTTCGGCGTCCATCAAGGCACCTCGGCTACCGCAAGCTCTTCCGGCGGTGCAACATCGGGACGTACCACCTTGACCAACTTCACGATCACCAAGTTTCTCGACAGCGCGAGTTGCAAGCGGCTGGAAGCCAGCTGCTCGGACCCGCATATCAAGGAAGTATCGGAGTGAATGAAGTTGAGCCTGGGCTAATTGCGATTCTGATTCTTGCCCCCATGATGCTGGCGATGGTCGTACAGTGTTTCATCGCACATAAATACACCGAGTACTACGAGTCGTTCCTAACGCGATGTAGCTTCGTGACCGGCAATAAAATTACGTTTCAACATGCAGGCCTTCTGGGCAAGGTCATGCGTACGGGGTTGATCTCCATGGTGCTGGCTGTACCGAGCCTCTTCGTGCCCAGGGGGTTGATTGACTTCGATGAAGTCAAACGTTTCCCCTCAAGCATGAGACGACTGCTGGTGAGTCTGTTGGTCATTCATATCCTGCTGGCCACCGCGCTGATTATTTTCACTTATGCGTAGCCTGGCCGCTCCTGCATGGGGCGCGGTCAGGCCTGTCGGTTGTGCGCGAGCCGTGTAGCCCTCAGCGCTGATAAGCCTTGCCAAAATGCCGTTCCAGGCGCGCCTGCAGCAGCTCCAGCAGTATCGACAGCACCCAGTAGATCACGGCGGCGGTGGTCAGCATTTCCAGGTAGCGATAGCTCGAACGCCCATACGACTGCGCCAGAAACATCACCTCCCAAACCCCCATCACGGAAATCAGCGACGAGTCCTTGAGCATCGAGATGAACTGGTTGGCGGTGGGCGGAATGATCACCCGCATGGCCTGGGGCAGGATGATGTGGCAGAAGATCTGCGGCGTGCGCATGCCCAGCGCCAATGCTGCTTCACGTTGCCCACGGGCCACGCCGAGGATGCCGGCGCGGAAGATCTCGCTCAGGTAGGCGCCGTAGTTCAGCGACAAGGCGATGATGCCGGCGCTGATGGCGCCGGGTACCAGGCCCACCTGCGGCAGCCCCAGGTAGATCAGCAGAATCTGGATCAGCAGCGGCGTGCCACGGAAGAACGAGGTGTAGAAGCTGGCCACACCCACCAGCACCGCGCTGTTGGATAACCGTGCCAGCGCGGCGGCAAAGCCGAGCAGCACGGATACCACCATCGAGCACAGGCACAGGAACAGGGTCAGTGCGGCGCCTTGCAGAAAACCATTGGGCCCCAGCTTGAAACCGGCCAGGTTGGGAAACTTCTCCAGAATGATGGCGAACTTCAGGTCAAAGCTGAGGAAGAAGGCGACAAACAGCCCGAACAGCGCCAGCCAGGTCAGCAGTAACCGGGTGCGAAAGCCGAACAGGCCGGCGCCCGCAGGCTTTGCCACGGGCTTGGGGGAGGGGGGGAAGGTGCTCATTTGCTGATGTCGGCGCCAATCCATTTCTGCGACAGCTTGGCCAGGGTGCCATCAGCCTTCAGCTCGGCGAACACCTGGCGTACCTTGGCATCCCACTCAGGGTCGCCTTTTTCGATGGCTACCGCGTTGGGCTCTTCATACAGCGGCGTGCCGGCCAGCTTGAAGCGCTTGTCTTGCTGCAGGCGCGGCTGCGCGGTCACCAGGTTGGTAATGATGGCGTCCAGGCGCACGCCAGTGCCCAGGCCCAAGTCCTGGAAGGCGACGTTTTCAGTGTCGTAGGGCGCAGCCTGCACGAAGTCGAACGGGTAATCGATCTTCTGGTCTTCCTTGCCTTCAATGACCAGGTTCTTGTTCAGGTAGCTTTCGTAGCTCGATGCACTGATCGAACCCACCTTGCGGCCTTCCAGGTCTTTGGCGCCATGGATGCGCTCATCCGAGGCATTGACCACGATCACGGCGGGCGATGCGTAGTACTCCACGGGGAAGTCGAACACCTCGGCGCGCGCCTTGCTTGGGGTCATCGAGCAAATGCAGATGTCGTAGCGCCCGCTCCAACGGCCAGCGGCAATCACGTCCCAGGACGGTGTTTCCAGGCGCAGTTTGACGCCGAGCTTGTCGGCCACTGCCTTGGCCACGTCCACGTCGTAACCGTCGAGCTGGTTGTGGTCATTGAGGAAGGAAAACGGCGGGTAGCTTTCCATCAGCACGTTGACCATTTCCTTGCGCGATTCAACCCGCTCCAACGTGGCGCCAGCAAAGGCTTGGGTGGCAGTTGCGAGCAGTACAAGGCCCGCACCCAGCAGAGAAGAAAATCGCATGTACATACCTGATATGTTGGGCAAATGGGTGATAGGGTATTTAATAGTTATAACCCCAAACCCCATAATGAATTTTATTCATAAGAACCTTCAGAGAAGTTATATGGCAGAGCGAACGATGGTAATTCTGGACGGTGGCATGGGCCGAGAGCTGCAGCGCAGCGGTGCACCGTTTCGCCAGCCCGAGTGGTCGGCGCTGGCGCTGAGCGAGGCGCCGGAGGCGGTCGTGGGCGTGCATGCAGCCTTCATCGATGCGGGTGCGCAGGTCATCACCAGCAACAGCTATGCAGTAGTGCCGTTCCACATCGGTGAAGAACGCTTTGCCGCCGAAGGGCGACAGCTGGCCCATATCGCAGGCCAGCTTGCGCGGCATGCGGCAGATAGCGGCGCGCACCCGGTCAGGGTGGCAGGTTCGTTGCCGCCGCTGTTCGGGTCCTACCGCCCCGACCTGTTCCAGCCCGAGCGTGTGGCAGAGGTGCTGACCCCGCTGCTCCAGGGCCTGGCCCCGCATGTTGACCTGTGGCTGGCCGAAACCCAGAGTTCCGTGGCCGAAGTGCGGGCCATTCAGAGCCATTTGCCGGCAGATGGCAGGCCGTTCTGGGTGTCCTTCACCCTGCAGGACGAGGACGTTGACGAGGTTCCGCGCCTGCGTTCCGGTGAACCGGTGGCCGAAGCCATCGAGGCCGCAGTCACCCTGGGCGTGGCTGCGGTGTTGTTCAACTGCAGCCAGCCTGAGGTGATCGGCGCCGCCATTGATGTCGCGCGCTCGGTCATCGAGCGACACAACGCCGAGATTGCCATCGGTGCCTATGCCAACGCCTTCCCGCCGCAGCCCAAAGAAGCCACTGCCAACGATGGCCTGGACGAACTGCGCGAAGACCTCGATCCGCCGGGTTACCTGGCATGGGCCAAGGACTGGCGTGCGCGGGGTGCCAGCATGGTCGGCGGTTGCTGTGGCATCGGCCCGGAGCACATCGCCGAGCTGAAGCGCAACCTGGCCTAAGCGCCCACGTGACCGGGCGGCTTTTGCAGCGCCCGGCCCGCAGCCATTAAAAAAAACGCCAGTCAGACCCGGATTCCATCGTTTTTCAGGCCTCCGTCATCTCCCTATAGTCCGCTGAAGGCCGATGCTGCATCGGTGTACACAACTCAGCTGGGCGGGAAGCGGATATGAACAACAACGAAAAAATCGAGGGCAATGCTGCGGCCGGTGTGGGGACGCGGGTCGTGTGGAGCGGGGAGCAGGTACAGCACCCGTACAACGCCACGCAGACCCCGATCGTGGTCAGCGCCGCTTATGGCTACAACGATATCGATGCCTGGTACGACGTGGCGCAGGGCAAGCAGCCTGGCTTCATCTACAGCCGCATGAGCAACCCCACGGTCGCCACGCTGGAAGCAAAATTGGCCGAACTGGAGCAAGCCGAGTCGGCAGTCGCGTTCAGCAGCGGCATGGCGGCCATCAGTGCCGTGCTGCACACCTTCCTGTCCAACGGCAAACGCGTGGTGTCGACCCGCGACAGCTATGGCGGCACCAACAAGATCTTCGAAGAGTTCCTGCCGCGCATGGGGGTGCAAGTGTGCCTGTGCGATACCTTGGACACTGAAGCGCTGGAGCGCGAGATTGCCGCCGGTTGCGACCTGTTGTACCTGGAAACCCCCACCAACCCGACGCTGAAGGTGCTGGACATTCGTCGGCTGAGCGCCGCTGCGCACAAGGTGGGGGCGCTGGTGGTGGCCGACAACACCTTTGCCACGCCACTGAACCAGAACCCGCTGGCGCTGGGCGTTGATGTAGTGGTGCACAGCGCAACCAAGTTTCTGTCCGGGCATGGTGACGTGCTGGGTGGCGTGGTGTGTGGCGCGGAGGCGTTGATGGCCCAGGTGCGGCACTACCGGGAAATCAACGGTGCGGCGCTGGACCCGTTCTCGGCCTACCTGATCATCCGCGGTATCAAGACCCTGGCAGTGCGCCTGCGCCAGCAGCAAGCCAGTGCCATGGCGTTGGCCCTTTACCTGAGCACCGAGCCGCTGGTTGAAGCGGTGAACTACCCAGGTTTGCCGGCGCATGCCGGGCATGCCATTGCCAAGGCGCAAATGCGCGGGTTTGGCGCCATTGTCAGCTTCGTGCTGAAGGGCGGCATGCCGACCGTGGCCCGTTTGCTGCCGCGGCTGAAGTATGCCCATCGGGCCGGCAACCTCGGCGCGGTAGAGACCATCTATGGCCCGGCGCGCACCACCAGCCATGTCGAGAACACTTTGGAAGAGCGCCTGGCGCTGGGCATTTCCGAAGGGCTGGTGCGCATTTCAGTGGGCATCGAGGAAACCGATGACCTGCTGGCGGACCTGGCACAAGCCTGTGCATCGGTGCGTGAGGAACTGGCCGTCGCAAAGGAATTGCACGCTGACGCAGACGCCTGCCAGAGCCCGGTGCAGGCCTGAGGCTGGCGCGTAGCACCCACCCGTGTGGTGGGTGCCACTTCATGAAGTCGAACAAAAACAATATGCAAGGCAACTCGATTCGCTCTGCCAAGACGAGGTCGTTGCTACGTCCTTGCCCGCCAACTTTCATGAGTAACCCACAATGTCCGTGCAGACAACCACAACTAGAAATGCCTCGGCGCATACCTTCAAGCAGGATATGCAAACCCGCCACATCGTCATGCTGGCACTGGGCGGTGTGATAGGCACCGGCCTGTTTCTCACGTCGGGCTACACCGTTAACCAGGCCGGCCCGTTGGGCGCGGTCATCGCCTACATACTCGGCGCAATCATGGTGTACCTGGTCATGATGTGCCTGGGTGAGCTGGCGGTACACATGCCGGAAGTCGGCTCGTTCAGCAGTTACGCCACGCGTTACCTCGGCCCGGGCACCGGTTACATGGTGGCCTGGATGTACTGGCTGACCTGGACGGTGGCCATCGGCTCCGAATTCACCGCCGCAGGCATCCTGATGGTGCGCTGGTTCCCCGACACGCCGGTATGGATGTGGAGTGCGCTGTTCGGCGCCGCGGTGTTCATCAGCAATATCATTTCGGTGCGATCGTTCGCCGAAACCGAATTCTGGTTGTCACTGGTCAAGGTGTTGGCCGTCATCGCCTTTCTGGTGGTGGGCGGCGGGGCCATTCTGGGTGGCTTCGAGATCCAGCAGGCGCACAGTGCAGGGCTGGGCAATTTCACCCGTGAAGGGTTGTTCCCCACCGGTTTCTGGTCAATTGCCATGACCCTGCTGGCAGTGGCCTTCGCGTTCTCGGGTACCGAGCTGATCGGCATCGCTGCCGGCGAAACCAAAGACCCGGAAAAGAACGTGCCCAAGGCCATTCGCACCACGGTGCTGCGCCTGGCGCTGTTCTTCATCGGCACCATCTTTGTGCTGGCCACCTTGCTGCCGCGTGAACAGGCCGGGGTTATTGAAAGCCCGTTCGTGATGGTCTTTGCGATGATTGGTATCCCGTATGCGGCCGATATCATGAACTTCGTCATCATCACCGCGCTGCTGTCTGCCGCCAACTCCGGCCTCTACGCCGCTTCGCGCATGCTCTGGACCCTCAGCGACCAAGGCAACATGCCCCGCCGTTACGCCACGCTGTCGCGCCGCGGCACACCCTTCAATGCGATTGTGCTGAGCATGGCTGGCGGCATGGCTTCGCTGTTGAGCAGTGTGTTCGCCCCCGACACCATCTACCTGGCGCTGGTGTCGATTTCAGGGTTGGCCGTGGTGGTGGTGTGGATCAGCATCGCGGCCAGCCAAATCGCATTCCGCCGTCATTACATCGCCAGCGGCGGCAAGCTCGAGGACCTCAAGTTCCGGGTGCGTGGCTACCCGTTCGTACCACTGGGGGCCATATTCTGCTGCGTACTGGCCTGCGTCGGCATTGCCTTCGACCCTGCTCAGCGTGTTGCCCTGTACTTCGGCTTGCCCTTCATTGCCTGGTGCTACCTGGCCTATTGGCTGACGTGCAAGTACCGCAGCCGCCGTACGGGCCCGGTGGAAATTGTCGCCCCAGGTTCCGAGGCCGCCTGAGCAGGTGATACTAGGCCACCGGAACCTAGCCACGAGAAGCCGCCGATGACTCAGAAAACCCTGCCCCCCCTGAACTGGCTGAGAGCCTTCGAAGTGTCGGCGCGTTACTTGAACTTCACCCATGCGGCAGAAGAGCTGCACCTTACCCAAGGGGCCGTGAGCCAGCAGATTCGTCACCTGGAAAGCCAATTGGGTGTGGCGCTGTTCAAGCGCCTGCCGCGCGGGCTGGGGCTGACCGAAGAAGGGCAGTCCTACCTGCCGGTGGTGCAGGACGCCATCAGCCGCCTTGCGGTAGGCACCAATGAAATCTTCGGGCAACGCCAACGTCGGCCCCTGAAGGTACGGGGCAGCCTGTCGTTCCTGCACTTCTGGCTGGCCCCCCGGCTGGCCGACTTTCGGCGTTCGCACCCGCAGGTGGACATCCGCTACATCAGCAACCTGTGGGTCAAGGAGCTGGATGCCGAAGATGATCTGGAAATCCGCTGGGGCAGCGGGCAGTGGGCCGGGGTGGAGGCGCAGCGCCTGACCCGCGACGTGCTGGTGCCGGTGTGCGCCCCCGCGCTGCTGGCCAGCTGCCCGCTGCGCGACCCGCGCGACCTGGCCCGTGTGCCGTTGCTGCATGTGCTGGGTTACGAGGAGGGGTGGGGCTACTGGCTGGAGCGGGTCGGCGCCGATCAGGTCGACTCTTCCAGTGGCCTGCAGTTCGACACGCTGGTGTCGACCCTGCGCATGGCGGAGCTGGGGCTGGGCGTGGCGCTGGCACGCTCGTCGCTGGTAGAGGACCTGCTGCAGGAGGGGCGGCTGGTCGCTCCTTTTGCCCAGCGTATCGAGGCAAGCGAGTCGTTTTTCCTGGTACGCGGCCTGGGTGAAGCGTTGTCCCCCGATGCCCAGGCGTTCAGCCATTGGCTGGTGGCCATGGCGCATCGTTAATTTACGTAGCTATCTGGAGCACCGATGCAGTACACATCCACGCGCGGCAACGAGATACGTGTCGATTTCCGCACGGCATTGCTTTCCGGCCTGGCCGATGATGGTGGGCTTTATGTGCCCACCTCGGTGCCGGTGTTCAGCCCACAGGAAATTGCCAGCTGGTCGTGGTTGCCCTTCGACGAACTGGCCTGGCGGGTAATGGCACCGTTTGTCGGCGATACCCTCGACGAGCCTACCCTCAGGGCGCTGGTCAGCGACAGCTATCGCGGGTTCCGCCACCGCGGTATTGCGCCGTTGCAGCAGCTTGGCCATAACGAATGGATCCTGCAGCTTTTCCATGGGCCTACCCGGTCCTCCAAGGACTTTGCCGCGCAGTTGCAGGCGCGCTTTGTCCGGCACTTTCTGGGGGCGGAGTGCGAGCGGGTCATGCTGGTCGGTGCCAGCAACGGCGATACTGCAGTAGCGGCTATCGAAGCGTTGCGGCATTGCCCGGCAGCAGGCTTGCTGGCGCTATACCCCAGCGCAGGCACGCCCGCCGACCGCGCGGCAGTGATGCGCAGCGCCGCGTCTGACAGCGTGAGCTGCGTGGCCGTGGATGGCAGCTTTGACGATTGCCAGTCGCTGGTGTCGGCGCTGCTGCGTGATTGGCCATGCCCCGGGCTGATTCCGGTCAGCTTCAACTCCACCAACTGGGTCGGTGTGCTGGCGCAGATCGTGTTCTATTTCCATGCAGCGCTGCAGCTCGGTGGCGGAATACGCCCGGTCGGGTTCAGCATCCCCACGGCCAGTTTTGCCGAGATCTACGCGGGGTTCATTGCCCAGAAAATGGGCCTGCCGATCAACCAGATCATCGTCTCCACCAACCGCAACGATGCCTTGCACCGGTTCATCCACTGCAACCGCTACAGCCGTGGCTCAACCAGCCAGACCTTGTCACCGGTCATGGACTTTTCGCTGTTCTCCAACCTTGAGCGCTTCGTCTGGGAACTGTATGACCGCGATGGCGGGGCGACCCGGGCACTGATGGAGCACTTCGAGGCGTGTGGCGAACTGAGCATCGGCAACCGCCAGTGGTTGCATGCGCGCATGCTGTTCGACTCCTATGCCGTGGACGACGTGCTGATTCGCGAAGAAATTGTCACGCTGTTCCACGAAACGGGCAGCGCAGTAGACCCTCATGCCGCGACAGGGGTATTCGCCGGGCGCCTGCATCGGCGCAACATCGGTGCGCCCATCGTCACGCTGGGGCAGTTTGCCCCTGAAAAGTCTGCCGGGCTGCTGGCGGAGCTGGGGGCCTGGCACGGTGAGGTGCCCGCCGGTGCGGTCGGCACAGCGGGTGATGAGCCGCTGTTGGCACCTGACGACCTGGCCGGTGTTCATGCCTTGTTGGCCCGGTTGCAGGCTGGGCGATGAAGCGCATCCTCGACCCCCTGGACGAGCGCATTCTCGCCGAGCTCACCGCCAATGCGCGTATCGCCCACGCTGAGTTGGGGTTGAAGGTGAACCTGTCGCGCAATGCGGTACGCCAGCGCATCGAGCGCCTGGAGCGCGACGGCGCCATTCAGGGTTATACCCTGCGCATTGGTGAGGGCAGACGGCCGGCGTCGTTGATCAACGCGGTGATCTTCGTCTACCGCTATGACCGCATGCGCGGTGACGCGGTACTCGATGCGCTGCGCCAGATCCCCGAGGTGATCCAGTGTGAAGTGCTCAGCGGCGAGTTCGACCTCATGTTGCGCGTCGAGGCCTCCAGCCCGGAGCGGGTGCACCATGTGTGGAAGGAAATCGCTGCCATGCCCGGGGTGGAGAACACGGTGACTTCGTTCGTCCTGGCCGCGGTAGTCTGAACCGCGTCTTTGCATTGGCTAGCACAACGCCGCCTGGGTTCGCGCCCTGGCGGCGTTGTGCGTTTTGCCCTGGCGCAGGCGCGCGCTTTGCACTGGCCAGATTGGCCAATAAATACAGCGGATTGCCATATTCAACTGGCAGTGCACGGCTCTTACGCTAGTCCTCATCGACCCACTGCCTGGACAGGACAGCAAACCATGACCGAATACAAAATTGCACTCGTTGGCTTTGGTGGCGTTAACCGCGCTCTTGCCCAACTGATCGCCGAACGCAATGCGCGCTGGCAGCAAGAGTTGGGCTTTGGCCTGAAAATCGTTGGTGTCACCGACTTGTTCCTGGGGTCGGTGATCGACCGCGACGGCCTGGATGCCGCCATGCTGGCCGCGCTGCCGGCCCAGAAGGGCGCGCTGGCGCAAATCCCTCAAGGTTCGGCCGAGGCGTTCAATGAGGCGGTGATCAAGCAATCAGGCGCCGACATCATCGCCGAGGCCACATTCACCAACCCCAAGGACGGTGAGCCGGCGGCAACCTTCTGCCGCTGGGCGCTGGAGGCGGGCAAGCACGTGGTCACCACCAACAAGGGGCCGATTGCCTTGCATGCCCAGGCGCTCAAGGCCTTGGCCAAGGCCAACGATGTGTCGTTCGAATACGAAGGCGCCGTGATGAGCGGCACACCGGTGCTGCGCATGGCGCGCCAAACCCTGGCGGGCGCGGGCCTGGTAGGTTTCGAGGGCATTCTCAACGGTACCTCTAACTATGTGCTCACGCGCATGGAGGAAGGGCTGGGCTTCAACGAGGCGGTGGCCCAGGCACAAGCGCTTGGCTTTGCCGAGGCTGACCCGACCGCCGATGTGGAAGGCCATGACGTACGCCTGAAGGTGGTGATCCTCGCCAATGAGTTGCTCGGCGCCTGTCTGCAGGTGGGTGATGTGGCCTGCAGCGGTATCAGTGCCATCGACAGCGCGGCTATCGAGCGGGCACAGGCGGCGGGCGAGCGTTGGAAGCTGATCGGCAGTGCCCGCCGTGAAGCCGATGGCTCGGTGCGAGCCAGCGTCGAAGCGAAGCTGCTGCCTGGCCATCACCCCTTGGCAGGTATTTCAGGCGCCACCAATGCGCTGGCGTTCGACACCGAGTTGCTGGGGGCTGTAACCGTGTCCGGCCCGGGGGCGGGGCGCATCGAAACGGCTTTTGCCTTGCTGTCGGACATTGTCGCCATTCACGCGGCCGGCCATTCGGCCTGAGGAGCAACGTTCATGAGCCTGACTTCCGTATCCCGGGCGCTTGTTCAGCAACCCGACTTGATCGATGTGTACAACCCCTTCGATGGCAGCCTGGTTGGCAGCGTCGACAACCTCGGCGCAGAAGCGGTGCCTGCCTTGCTCGCCCGTGCCCGTCAGGGTGTGCGTGAAAGCGCGGCGCTGCCCCGGCACCGCCGGGCGCACATTCTTGAACACGCCGCTCAACTCATTGAACGGGATGCGGCAGACTTTGCCGGCCTGATCGTCGATGAAGCGGGCAAGACCCTGCGGCAGGCCGAAAAAGAGGTCAAACGCTGCATCAACACGCTCAAGCTGTCTGCCGAAGAGGCACGGCGCAACGCCGGTGAGGTGGTGCCTTTCGATGCCTATGAAGGCTCCGAATCGCGTCAGGGCTGGTTCACCCGCGAGCCGTTGGGGTTGATCCTGGCCATTACCCCGTACAACGACCCGCTCAACCTGGTGGCGCACAAGCTGGGGCCAGCACTTGCAGGGGGCAATGCGGTCATTCTGAAACCCTCGGAACTGGCCCCTCTTTCTGCCCTGAAACTGGTGCAGTATCTGGTGGATGCAGGGTTGCCGGAGGCCGTTGTCACTGTAGCCACGGGGGGAGCCGAACTGGGCAAGGCGCTGGTGGCTGTGCGTGAGGTGCGCATGGTTTCCTTTACGGGCGGTTTCGCTACGGGCGAAAAGATTGCGCACGGGGCTGGCTTGAAAAAACTTGCCATGGACCTTGGCGGCAACGCCCCGGTGCTGGTGCTCAAGGACTGCGACCTGGAAGCCACGGTCGAGTCGTGTGTGTCGGGCGCGTTCTGGGCGGCCGGGCAGAACTGCATCGGCACCCAGCGCATTCTCGTAGATGCCTCGATCTATGAGGCGTTCCGCGAACGCTTCGTGGCATTGACCCAGGCGATGGTCTGGGGCGATCCGGGCCGGCGCGAAACGGATATGGGGCCGATGATCACCGAAGCGGCTGCCCGACAGATCGAAGAACGCGTCAACCAGGCGCTTGAGGGCGGTGCCCGCCTGCTCTGCGGCCACCAGCGTCAGGGGGCGATCTATGCGCCGACAGTGCTCGAAAGCGTGGACCACGTCAGCCGGCTGTGGCTTGAGGAGGTTTTTGCACCGGTGGTGATGCTGGCGCCCTTCGAGACTGTCGAGCAGGCGATAGCGCTGGCCAATGCCCCGGAGTACAGCTTGCATGCCGGTGTGTTCACCCGCGACCTGTCGCTGGCGTTGAGCCTGGCCCGGCGTATCGAGGCCGGCGGTGTAATGATCAACGACTCTTCCGACTACCGCTTCGATGCCATGCCATTTGGTGGGGCCAAGTATGGGAGTCTTGGGCGTGAGGGAGTGCGGTTCGCCTACGAGGACATGACCCAACCCAAAGTCGTCTGCTTCAACCAGATGGGTTGAGGGGGAGGGTACCTCGATGATCACTCGCTACGGATCAAGCGCGCGGATGTCACTGGCGGTCAGTTACAGGGGCCTGTTCGAAACGGCAGGCATCGTGGCCGACGACCTGCAACAGGATGTGCAGGGGCAGTTACGTCAGGCGCTGAGCGTGATCGACGGCCTGATGGTGCAAGCCAACGTCGGCAAGGCGCAGCTGACGCGGGTTCAGATGTGGCTGGCCGACTACCGCCACTTCGACCTGGTCAACGAAGTGTACGACGCCTGGTTGCAAGGCTGTGCAAAACCGGTGCGGGCCTGTGTGGGCTCCGCCCTGGGGGCTGGCTACCTGGTAGAGGTGCAGGTGTTCGCTGTGTGCCCCGAATAGTCCTTTTCTCTATGACGAGTACCACGGGTCAACGCACAAACCGTGGTACCGCCCGTACATAGATCAGTTCGCTCACCAGTTCTACCAGGGTTTGCGTGATCACGGCTGCCGCCGCCAACCCGCGCATCTCTTCTGGCAACGCCAGCGCCAGCGGCAGCACCACCAGCGAGTTGCGCGTGGCTGCACTGAACGTCACCGAGCGTGCCTCACTGGCCGGCAGGCGCAGCAGGCGCGCACAGATGAAGCCGAGCACCGGGGCCAGCAGCATGAAGCCGATGTATACCGGAACCACCGGCAGCAGACGGTCGAAATCACGCAGTACCACGACAATCTGCGAAGCGATCACCACCATCAGCACCAAGGCCATGGCCGGCACCGGCAACCACGCCCAGGCGTCGTTCCAGGTCGCGACTGCGCGCGAGCGCCGGGCACCGGCGCTGGTGAGTACCGCGAGGGCCATCGGCACCACGATCAACAGCACGAAAGCTTCCACGAACGGTGTGATGGAGATTGCCACCTGGCTGCCACCACCCAGCATCAGGGCCAGGTACACCGGCAGCAGCACCAGTTGCGCCAGCAATAACACGGGGGTTGCGGCCAGGGTCAGGCGTGAGTCGCCTTTGCCAATGTGGGTGAACACCACCACGTAGTCGATGCAGGGCGTGAGCAGCACCAGCAAGGCCCCGACGAGGATCGCCGGGTGTTCCACCAGCCCACGGGTGATGGCCCAGACAAGCAGCGGAACGAGCATGAAATTGGCCAGTAGCAGGGCCGTGATGAAGCGGCGGTTACCCAGGCCCTGGCGCAGGTCGAGGAAGGGTATTTGCAGGAACATCGCGTACATCAGCACGGCGATGGCGGGGGTGATCAGGGCTTCAAGCTGGCGCGCAGTGTCGCTGGCCAGCAGGCCGAAGACGATAGCGGCCAGTACGGCGGCGAAGTAGATGGGGATCTGCCGGGTTTCGAGTTGCTCTCTGGTCAAGGTGTGGCCTGTGGTTGGTGGTGTCAAACAGGGTAATACGTGATGGCACGTGGCTGCTCGAAATCATTCCCTGTGGGAGCGGGCGTGCCCGCGAACACCGGCGCAGCCGGTGCCATCCACCGCGTAGCCTTCTTCGCGGGCACGCCCGCTCCCACAGGATGTGTATCAGGCCTGCGAACGTGTTTCATGGTCCGTTCACGAAAAAGCCCGGCACTGGGCCGGGCTTTTTCACTTCAGGCAAGCACCAATCAGTTGCCGTAAACCGGCAGCTTCTTGCAGATGGCCTTGACCTTCTCACGCACGGCGTCGATCACCGCTTCGTTGTTCAGGTCGGCCAGGATGTCGCAGATCCAGCTTGCCAGTTCCTTGCACTCGGCTTCCTTGAAACCACGGGTGGTAACGGCTGGGGTGCCGAAACGCAGGCCCGAAGTGACGAACGGCGAACGCGGGTCGTTCGGTACCGAGTTCTTGTTGACGGTGATGAAGGCTTTGCCCAGGGCGGCGTCAGCATCCTTACCGGAGATTTCCTGCTTGATCAGCGACAGCAGGAACAGGTGGTTCTGGGTGCCACCGGAAACCACGTCGAAACCGCGCTCGATGAACACGCTGGCCATGGCCTGGGCGTTCTTCACGACTTGCTGCTGGTAAGCCTTGAACTCTGGCTGCAGGGCTTCCTTGAAGCAGATGGCCTTGGCCGCGATGACGTGCTCCAGCGGGCCGCCCTGGGCGCCCGGGAAGACGGCGGAGTTCAGCTTCTTCTCGATGTCGGCGTTGGCACGGGCCAGGATCAGGCCGCCGCGCGGGCCGCGCAGGGTCTTGTGGGTGGTGGTGGTGACCACGTCGGCGAACGGAACAGGGTTCGGGTACACGCCAGCGGCAACCAGGCCGGCAACGTGGGCCATGTCGACGAACAGGTAGGCACCGACCTTGTCGGCGATGGCGCGGAAGCGGGCGAAGTCCAGAACCTGCGAGTAGGCCGAGAAGCCGGCAACGATCATCTTGGGCTTGTGCTCGACAGCCAGGCGCTCGACTTCGTCGTAGTCGATCAGGCCATTGCCGTCGATGCCGTACTGGATGGCGTTGTACAGCTTGCCCGAGGAGCTTACCGAAGCACCGTGGGTCAGGTGGCCACCGTGGGCCAGGCTCATGCCCAGGATGGTGTCACCGGCAGACAGCAGGGCCAGGTAGACGGCAGCGTTGGCCTGGGAGCCAGCGTGCGGCTGTACGTTGGCGTAGTCGGCGCCGAACAGCTCCTTGGCACGGTCGATGGCCAGTTGCTCGACGACGTCGACGTACTCGCAACCGCCGTAGTAGCGCTTGCCTGGGTAGCCTTCGGCGTACTTGTTGGTCAGGACCGAGCCCTGGGCTTCCATGACTGCCGGGCTGGTGTAGTTTTCCGAAGCGATCAGCTCGATATGCTCTTCCTGGCGCAGAGCTTCTTGCTGCATGGCTTCGAAGAGCTCGGCGTCGTACTTGGCAATGGTCAAATCACGGCTGAACATGGCGGTCCTCAAGGATCGGGGTAATTTGGGTGTGCATTCTAACCGATTGATTCGCGGCTGGCATATGAAGTGGCGTCAAGTCGCAGACCAATGGGCTTCATCTTGCATCCCGCGCCGTTTCTGGGCTGGGCGGGGGCAGGAGTTGACCTGGAAGTCCGCTTTTTATGCAGGATTGTGTCGCGACATCGTACTTGTAGGCGCGGGTTTACCCGCGAAGAAGGCGGCGCGGTGCATGGCACCGGCTTTGCCGGTGTTCGCGGGTAAACCCGCTCCTACGGGGGACCTTGCGAGCAGGCAGCGTGCGGGTCAATGGAACATGAACAAGGTCTCGTTGGAGAATTGCGCCTCGAACTGATGCGCCGGCATCGGCCGCCCGAACAGGTAGCCCTGCACCTCGTCGCAACCATGCTCGCGCAGAAACTCCAGCTGTTCGTGGGTTTCCACGCCCTCGGCGATGACTGCCAGGTTGAGGCTGTGGGCCATGGCGATGATCGCCCGGGCAATCTGCGCGTCTTGCTCGCCTTCGGGCAGGCCGTCGACGAAGGTCCGGTCGATCTTCAGGACGTCGATAGGGAACTGCTTGAGGTAGTTGAGCGACGAGTAGCCAGTGCCGAAGTCGTCTACCGCAATGCTCAGGCCGAGGTTCTTCAGGCTGGCAAGAATCTGCAGCGCCTCGTTCACCTCGCGCATCAGGATGCTTTCGGTCAACTCCAGTTCCAGGCATGCCGGCGGCAGGCCGCTTTCTTCCAGGATGTTGGCAATCCGAGTGCCTAGCTGGCCGTCGGAGAACTGCCGCGCCGAAATATTCACCGACACTTTCGGCACCCGCACCTTGGCCTTGTGCCAGGCCTTGAGCTGGCGGCTGGCCTCGCGCAGCACCCAGTCGCCCACGTCCACCACCAGGCCCAGTTCTTCGATCACCGGGATGAAGTCACCCGGCGGCACCAGGCCACGGGTCGGGTGACGCCAGCGCAGCAGCGCTTCGGCGCCGGTCAGGCGCTTGCCGTCGCCGCTGAACTGCGGCTGGTAGTAGAGGATGAACTCGTTCTGCTCCATGGCATGGCGCAGGTCGCTTTCCAGCTCCAGGCGCTCCAGGGCGCTGGCGTTCATTTCGGCCTGGTAGAACTGGAAGTTGTTCTTGCCGCGCTCCTTGGCGTGGTACATGGCGGTGTCGGCGTTCTTCATCAGCTGGCTCAGCTCACTGCCATCCTGCGGGCTGAGGGCGATGCCGATGCTGGCGGTGACGAAGAACTCGCGGTTTTCCAGCACGAACGGCCGCACCAGGCTGCCGAGGATGTTCTCGGCCACGTGGATGGCGCGGTTCAGGGCCATTTCGCGGGTGGGGCGCGGTTGCAGCAGCAGGGTGAACTCGTCGCCGCCCATGCGTGCCACAGTGTCGTCGTCATCCACGCAGGCCAGCAGGCGCAGGGCCATGTCCTTGAGCATGCGGTCGCCGGCCGCATGGCCGAGGGAGTCGTTGATCGGTTTGAAGCGGTCGAGGTCGAGGAACATCAGCACCACCCAGGCCTTCTGCCGCTCGGCCTGCTGCAGGGCGTTGTACAAACGGTCCTGGAACAGTGTGCGGTTGGGCAGGTGGGTAAGGGCGTCGTAGTAGGCCAGGCGGTGAATGCGCTGTTCGCTGGCCTTGCGTTCGCTGATGTCGGTGAAGAAGCACACGTAGCTGGCCAGGTCGCCTTCGTCGTCCAGTACCGCGGTGATGCCGACCCAGGCCGGGTAATGGTCGCCGTCACGGCGCTTGAGCCACACTTCACCTTCCCAGCTGCCGCGCTGGTGCAGTTGCTTGACCACATAGCGCAGGTGGCCTTCCTGCTGTTCGTCGACAGTGAGCATGCCCGGCAATTGGTCGAGCACTTCACTGACGGCGTAACCGCTGACGCGGCTGAACGCCTCGTTGGCCTGGACGATATAGCCGGCCGGGTCGGTGATGAGGATCGCCGAGGTGGAGTGTTCGAATACGGTCGCGGCCATGCGCAGGTCTTTTTCGGCACGACGTTGCTGGCTGATGTCGCGGCCCACCCCGAGTACGCCTTCGAAGCGCTGGTCATCGTCCCACACCAGCACCAGGCGCAGCTCGATCGGGATCTTGCGGCCATCGGCACGCAGGCAGTCGAACAGGAACAGTTGGGTGGGTAACTGGCTGCACAGTTGCGCCATCTGCGCCGGATCGCCCATGGCCTTGCTGACACGCTCCATCAGGCTGTAGATGCCGGTGAGCTGGGCCGGGTTGGCGACGATCGACTGCCAGCCGTTGGCGAAGATCCAGTCGGCCTGGTAGCCCAGCACGCTCTGTACCGAGGGGCTGACATAGTTGAGCTTGAGCTGGTTGTCGGTGGAAAAGATCACGTCACTGATGCTTTCGGCGAGCATGCGGTAGCGTTGCTCGCTGTCACGTAGCGACTGGCTGGCCTCGATCTGAACGGTCACATCCTTGCCCACACCGATGATGCGCGTCACCAGGCCTTCGGCGTTGCGGCTCAGCACCTGCTCGCGGATGTCGTAGCAGCGCCAGCTTCCGTCGCGGTGGCGGAAGCGCAGCTGGCAGTGCAGCGGTTGGTCATGACCGCTGTCGCGCTGTTGCTGGCGCAGTGCCTGGTAGTGTGCGGCGTCCTCGGGGTGCAGCAGCAGTTCCCAGAAGCGGTCGCCCATCTGTGCCAGCTCGGTGCGGTCGTAGCCCAGGGTCTGGCCGAGGTGGCGGTTGCTGAAGATCATCCGCTGGCTCGGCACATCCTGCACATACAACTGGTCGGGTACGGTGCGTACCACGTCCGACCAGAAGCTTTCGCGTTCCAGTAGCGACAGCTCCACCTGTTTGCGGCTGGTGATATCGCTGATGCTGAGGATCACCGCCTGATAATCACGACGCTGCAGCGGCAGCCGGGCCATCAGCCACAGGTGCAGCTCGGTGCCCTGCGGTGTCGGCAGACGCACTTCCAGCTCCAGCAACGGGCGTTGTTCGATCAGTGCGTCGATCAGTTGCATGCCGACGCTGTCTCGGCTGTCGCCAGTGCCATCGATCAGCCGCTGCCAGGCACCTTCGTGACAGTGGATGTTCAGCAGCTGGCGCGCCACTTGGTTGACCTCGGTGATCTTCAGCTCCAGCAGCAGCGAGCGGCGCAGGTTCGGGTCCAGCGCCAGGCTGTGCTTGAGTGCGGCCCGGTTACGCAGGTGGTAGCGGTCGAGCTGGCCGGGCAGGCTGGACAGGTCGAGCACGCACAGGGCAACGCCGGTGCCTTCAAAAATTTCCTGATAGCGCCGGCGGTCTTCCTGCAACGCCCGCTGGCGGCGACGCATGTTGATCAGCGCCAGCACCGGCAGCAGGGCGCAGAACAGCACCAGCAGGCACTTGCCGAGCAGCGCCGGCAATAATTTTTGCTGGGCCAGTTTGGCGTCGAACAGACCGCGTAGCTGCCAGGTGCTGTTTTCGATAAAGGCCAGCATCACGCTTTGCAGCGGTTCGTCGCTGGTGTCGGCTGCGGCATGGCGCTGCAGCACCTCGCCGCTGCGGCTGTTCTCCAGCAGCCACTGCGGGTGGCCACTGCCCTCTAGGTGGAGGGTGAGCTCGCGGTAATAGTCCGGTGACAGGCGCAGTAGCCAGTAGCCGCTACCCTGTGAGGCATCCTGGCGCAGCAACAGGTACAGGATGTGGTTGTCGGCCGAATTGGTGAAGAAGTACGGGCGTCCCTGGCTCAGCACGAGCAACTCGTCAAGCGACTGGCGGTCGGGGCTGCCGGCCAGGCTGTCGGCGCGTAGCTGCCCGGTGTTGTCCAGCCAGGCCACGCTCTGCAGGGCGGGGAGGCGCTCGCGCAGGGTGCCGAGCAGGCTAGGCAGGGCGGCAGGTGTTGGTGCATCAAGGTAGGGTTGCACCACGTTCACGGCCTGTTGCGCCTTGAGCGCCATGTTCAGGCTCAGGTGGTCGGCCAGTTCCGCGGAGGCGTCCAGGCTCTGTTTGCGCAATTCGGCCTGGGTATGGTTGAACTGGGCGAACAGCTGCCACAGCAGCAGGCCCAGCAGGATCAGGGCCAGCAGCGCCAGCGCACCCTTGATCGACCCGCGCAGGATAGTTGCGGGTGCTTGTGGGGCGGAACGCAATGACGACGGATGAGTAAGGTTGGTCAAGCGTTGATCCTGCGATTGGGCTGGCGATGGCAGGGAATGATCGTGCACGGTGCGTGCCGGCGCCGGGCTTGCGCACCGCGGTGGCGCACTATAAGGCCGGATACCCGAAACCGGCTAGCATGCCTCGGATTATGGCAAAGTGCCAGCCATGCTGACCGATGGTGGCTGCCTGGTGGTTCGGCAAGCCCCTGTAACCTGTGCGAGAATAGCGCCCGCTATACATGACAACGCATCGGAGATGTTCGGTTTTGGTTACTCACTTTTCCTCCAATGGCCTCGATTCCGCCTGCGGGCGCAGCAGTCAGACCCTTGTCAGCACTGCCGTGACCGAGGACGTATCCTGCAAGTCTTGCCAGCGCTCGCTGGGCAAACCCGAGGCGGCCGCTGCCGCAAAAAGCAAGGCCCCATCGCTGGCTGAACTGCGCAAGACCGCCAAGGTGGCAGCAGAGCCGGCTGTTGCCGTGGCGGCGGCCAAGCCGGCAGCCAAGGTGGTCAGCACTGCGCCTGCACCGGCCAAACCGGCCAAGGCGGCCGAGCAGCAACCTGCCCGCAGCGGCAGCTTCAGCGTGAAGTCCGCCTGGGCCGCGCGCCTGGCCGAGCAGGGCGACCGTTGCCGCTTGCCGCGGGGCAAGGCCAAACAGCGTCACGTCTGAGTCTCTTCGGCTGCTGTGCCGGCCCTTTCGCGGGCTCGCCCGCTCCCACAGGAATCGCGGATTCTTCAGACTCTGTGGTGACGCTGTGGGAGCGGGCATGTCCGCGAAGAGGCCGGCACAGGCAATGAATTCATCCCAGTGACCGCACTGATCACACCCCACCATCGGCCCCTCCTATGCAACGCCGCGCGTTGGCGTAGAATGGTCGACTTTGTTCAATGACACCCCGTAAACACATCCCACTGGCCACCGCGTGCCGGGGCGATCGGCGATGTCTTTACCTATCTGATTAGAGGGCTTGGTTTTGGCTCAATACGTCTACACCATGCATCGGCTGAGCAAGGTCGTGCCGCCGAAGCGGGAAATTCTCAAGAACATTTCCCTGTCGTTCTTCCCAGGCGCCAAGATTGGCGTACTTGGCCTGAACGGCGCCGGTAAATCGACCCTGCTGCGGATCATGGCGGGCGTCGACAAGGAATTCGACGGCGAAGCCCGTCCGATGCCCGACATCAACGTGGGTTACCTGCCACAGGAACCGCAACTGGACCCAACCAAGACCGTGCGTGAAGTGGTCGAGGAAGCGGTCAGCGTAATCAAGGACGCCCAGGCCCGCCTGGACGAGGTCTACGCGGCCTACGCCGAGCCGGATGCCGACTTCGACAAGCTGGCCGCCGAGCAGGCCAAGCTGGAAGCCATCCTGCAGGCCGCTGATGGCCACAACCTGGAGCGCCAGCTGGACGTCGCTGCCGACGCCTTGCGCCTGCCCGCCTGGGATGCGCGCATCGAACACCTGTCCGGTGGTGAGAAGCGCCGTGTAGCCCTGTGCCGCCTGCTGCTCTCGGCACCCGACATGCTGCTGCTCGACGAACCCACCAACCACCTGGACGCCGACTCGGTGGCCTGGCTGGAGCGCTTCCTGCACGACTTCCCGGGCACCGTGGTAGCCATTACCCACGACCGTTACTTCCTCGACAACGTCGCCGGCTGGATCCTGGAGCTGGACCGCGGCGCCGGCATCCCGTACGAAGGCAACTACTCGGGCTGGCTGGAAGCCAAGTCGGAGCGTCTGGCGCAGGAATCCAAGCAGCAGAGCGCCCACGAGAAGGCCATGAAAGAGGAACTGGAGTGGGTGCGCAAAGGCGCCAAAGCCCGCCAGTCCAAGTCCAAGGCCCGTCTGCAGCGCTTTGAAGAAATGCAGTCGCAGGAATTCCAGAAGCGCAGCGAAACCAACGAAATCTACATTCCGGCCGGTCCGCGCCTGGGTGACAAGGTTATCGAGTTCAAGAACGTCACCAAGGGCTACGGCGACCGTGTGCTGATCGACAACCTGTCGTTCTCCATGCCCAAAGGCGCCATCGTTGGCGTGATCGGTGGTAACGGTGCCGGTAAGTCGACCCTGTTCCGCATGTTGATGGGCAAGGAGCAGCCGGACTCGGGCAGCATCGAGATCGGTGAAACCGTGCAGTTGGCCTGTGTGGACCAGAGCCGCGAGGACCTGGACGGCGCCAAGACCGTGTTCCAGCAGATCTCCGACGGTTCCGACCAGATCCGCATCGGCAACTACGAGATCCCTTCGCGTACCTACGTTGGCCGCTTCAACTTCAAAGGTGGCGATCAGCAGAAGTTCGTCAAGGACCTGTCCGGTGGTGAGCGTGGCCGCCTGCACCTGGCCCTGACCCTGAAGGAAGGCGGTAACGTTCTGCTGCTCGACGAACCGTCCAACGACCTCGACGTCGAAACCTTGCGTTCGCTGGAAGAAGCCCTGCTGGACTTCCCGGGCGCCGCGATCGTGATTTCCCACGACCGTTGGTTCCTGGACCGTGTGGCTACTCACATCCTGGCGTACGAAGACGACTCGAACGTGGTGTTCTTCGAGGGTAACTACACCGAGTACGAAGCCGACCGCAAGAAGCGTCTGGGTGATGCTGCTGCCCAGCCGCACCGTGTACGGCACAAGAAACTGGCCCAGTAAGCCGGTTTTCTGATGCACAAGAATGGGGCCCAAGAGGCCCCATTTTTGTGCCTGGCGGACCGCTATAAATGGCGAAGCGTAGGTGTATTTTGTATACACTTACATAAAACGCACCAAATAATTTCAAAAAAACGACATTTCGCCCTATTCCGGTGCGATTGCTTCTTGGTACATTTCTGAAAAAAACCAATAAGTCCAATCCTCTTGGTGAGATGTCTACCATGATCGAATCTGTCGACAATTTCCTTGCACGCCTAAAGCAGCGTGACCCAGGCCAGCCGGAATTCCACCAGGCGGTGGAAGAGGTGCTGCGCACCCTGTGGCCATTCCTTGAAGCCAACCCCCACTATCTGCAGTCCGGCATCCTCGAGCGCATGGTCGAGCCCGAGCGCGCCGTACTGTTCCGCGTCTCCTGGGTCGATGACCAGGGCAAGGTGCAGGTCAACCGCGGTTACCGCATTCAGATGAGCAGTGCCATTGGCCCGTACAAGGGCGGGCTGCGCTTCCACCCGTCGGTGAACCTCAGCGTGCTGAAGTTCCTGGCGTTCGAGCAGGTGTTCAAGAACTCGCTGACCTCGCTGCCCATGGGCGGCGGCAAGGGCGGCTCGGACTTTGACCCGAAAGGCAAGAGCGACGCCGAAGTGATGCGCTTCTGCCAGGCGTTCATGAGCGAGCTGTATCGCCACATCGGCGCCGACTGCGACGTACCGGCCGGTGACATCGGCGTGGGTGCCCGCGAAATCGGCTTCATGTTCGGCCAGTACAAGCGTCTGGCCAACCAGTTCACCTCGGTGTTGACCGGCAAGGGCATGACCTATGGCGGCAGCCTGATCCGCCCGGAAGCCACCGGTTATGGCTGCGTTTACTTCGCCGAAGAAATGCTCAAGCGTCAGGACAAGCGTATCGACGGCCGCCGCGTGGCGGTGTCCGGTTCGGGCAACGTCGCCCAGTATGCTGCGCGTAAGGTCATGGACCTGGGCGGCAAGGTGATCTCGCTGTCTGACTCTGAAGGTACCTTGTATGCAGAAGCCGGCCTGACCGACGCCCAGTGGGACGCCTTGATGGAGCTGAAAAACGTCAAGCGCGGACGTATCAGCGAGCTGGCCGGGCAATTCGGCCTGGAGTTCCGCAAGGGCCAGACCCCGTGGAGCCTGCCGTGCGACATCGCCCTGCCATGCGCCACGCAGAACGAGCTGGGCGCCGAAGATGCCCGCACCTTGCTGCGTAACGGCTGTATCTGTGTGGCCGAAGGCGCCAACATGCCGACTACCCTCGAGGCTGTGGATATTTTCCTGGACGCCGGCATTCTGTACGCCCCGGGCAAGGCCTCCAATGCGGGCGGCGTAGCTGTGTCGGGCCTGGAAATGTCGCAGAATGCCATGCGCCTGCTGTGGACGGCCGGTGAAGTGGACAGCAAGCTGCACAACATCATGCAGTCGATTCACCATGCATGCGTGCACTACGGTGAAGAGGCTGATGGTCGGATCAACTACGTCAAGGGGGCGAACATCGCGGGCTTCGTGAAAGTGGCCGATGCGATGCTGGCTCAGGGCGTGGTCTGATCTGAGACGGTAAGGGGCCGCTTTGCGGCCCATCGCGACGCAAGGCCGCTCCCATAGGCTCTCACAGGCTACCAAGGGTTGGATTGGTGTCCAATTTCTCGGGGGCAGTCCAGCTTGTGGGAGCGGCCTTGCGTCGCGATGGGCTGCAAAGCAGCCCCAGGGCCTCAACCCTCACCCAGAATCTCAACCACCTCTATCACCTGTTCCCCCACCGGCCGCTGCCAGACCACCTCATCACCCGGCCCAGCCCCGAGCAACGCTCGCCCCAATGGCGAACCCCAGTTGATCAAGCCCCGCCCGGCATCCGCCTCATCCTCGCCCACCAGCTGCACCAACTGCTCCTGGTCCTGCGCATCGA
The DNA here is from genome assembly GCF_043103245.1 of Pseudomonas sp. YQ_6. Taxonomy (NCBI): domain Bacteria; kingdom Pseudomonadati; phylum Pseudomonadota; class Gammaproteobacteria; order Pseudomonadales; family Pseudomonadaceae; genus Pseudomonas; species Pseudomonas sp. YQ_6. The sequence continues at coordinate 33,220 of NZ_JBICJR010000008.1, read as the reverse complement.
CAAACCGCACCCGGCTACCAATCTGTACCTTGCTATGCGAAGTCGCCGCCGGTACCACCTGGGCGCTTTGCACCCGCGCGCTGAAGTAGCGCAGATCCCGCTCGGTATCGGCCAGCCGTTGTTTGTCACCCCGTTCGCCCTGCGCCTGCAATTCGCTGCGCAAGGCATTCAGCTCGGCCACCCGCGTCTGCAGCTGGCGCAGGCCGCTGGCCGTCACGTAGTTGGGCTGTTCACTGATGCGCCGCTCGACCGGCTGGTCGGCCTGGTCGGCGGCTTGGTCTTCGTTGACGAATGCTCGGCTCATGCAGGGCCTCCTTGTGCATGAGACCATCATGGCAGGCCGCCGGTTTAAAGGGATGTCCGTTTGCGACTCAATTGTGGCGATAGGCCTTGGCAGCGCCGCGGTCCTTTTCCTGCTCCCACTCGCGGTCACGCTGGTCCCAGAAGCGCTCGTGGTACTGGCGCTGTTCTGCGCTGTTCTGCATGGCATGACATTGGCGGAAGCCATCGTCCCAGCCGGTTTCGTACTGACGCTCGTGCAGGTAGCGCGGTACGTTCTTGCGGAAGTTGCCCACCATTAGCCCGGCAGCCTGGCGGCCACTGCTGCAGCCGTCCTGGAAGCCATCCGCATAGGCAGGAGGGTAACCGTGGTTGACCATCTGCTCGTGGGTGGTTTCGCAACCTGACAGCAACAACGCAATGCACACGCCGAACCAGTACCGCGACATAGCCACAAAGCCCTCCAGTTGATGGTGGAGAGTCTAGGTGGCGATTTGTCGGGTAGGTGTCAAAACAGTGTCAAAGAGTTGGTTCAGTCACACTGCTTTACTAGCCTGACTGGCCAATTCGCGGGCAAGCCCGCTCTGACAGGTACTTGCACAGGCCTCGGATCGTGTGGGGACCCTTTGGGAGCGGGCGTGCCCGCGAAAGGCTGCAAAGCGGCCTCAGTAGTGATACCACTTCAGCTCCAGCATCACCTCGTTTTGCGCCGTAGCCAGGTGGCTGAACTCCCGCGAGGCACTCAACCGAAGCCCAAGGTTCTGGCTGATCTCCCACTGCTGGTTCAGGCTTACACTGCGACGTACTTCGCCGTTGGTGAAGTAATCGCCCTTGGCCTCCAGCGTCATGTTGCCTAGCCCATTGCGCCACAGCAGCCCGCCATTGAAGCCAGCCGCCGGGGCAATGAACTGAGCGAAGTCGTTGTGATGCTCGACCCGCACCGTGCCCAAGGCAAACCCCAGCAAACCGTCAGCCAGCTGCCAGGTGCCGCCAGCGCCGCCATTCACATGGCTCACCAGCACTTCGTCATCATGCTTGCCCGGCACCCGCTCCAGCCCGCCGGCCACTTGCCATGACCAAGGCTTGAGCAGCTCGTTACGGGGTGTCAGTGAACGGATGGTGGCCAGGTCCAGGCGCTGCACCTGCCAATCGTTGCCTTCGTACTGGCGCAGCTTCAATTGCAGGATTTCGATCTGTGCGCCCAGCGGGAAGCCATAGGCGTTGTCATTCAGGTCGTGGTAGGCCATGCGCAGGCCATATTCGGCGTAGGCGCGGTCTTCACGGGTGCCTACGCCCAACTGCCAGGTGCGCGAGTCATGGCCATCCTCGGGCAGGCCGGGGCGCTCGATCTGCAGGGGCGGCGGCGGGTTGCTGTTGATCGCCCGCAGCAACTCGAAGCTTCGTTTGGCCTGCCCTGGGTCGCGTTCCTGGCCATTGGCCCGATAGCGCTCAAGGCGATACGCGGCATCTTGCACCAACGCTTGGCGTTCGCGAGGCAGGGCCTGGAATTCTGGGCTTTGCAATTGCGCAGTGTCGGCGCTTACAGCCAGCACCTGGCGCTTTTCGTCGTGGTCGAGTGGCTCGGCCCTGGCCAGCAATTCACGTTCGCGAGAGGGGCGGTAAGTTTCGCTGGCGACCAGGCCGGACTGCTTCACGGCTTTCACCGTGTCGGTGGGAATGGCCGTCAGCGGGAACTGAGACGTCAGGTCCAGGCTCGGCCGGGCCACTTGCAGCAGCTCCAGCAGGCGATACGAGCAGTTTTCGTCGAAGAAGAAGTAGTCGAACTGGATCTGCTTCAGCTCCCAAACATGCTCGACCATACGTCCGGTTTCTTCGGGGGTCAGGTCCAGCTGGTATTCCCACAGGTCGCGGTTTTCCAGGCTGCGGTATTCGGACAGTTTTTCCTGGTAGGGCATCAGCGCAAACAGCCCCGGGTAGCCGCCCATCAGGCCTTTCCAGGCGTACAGGATGCTGTTGTCGCTGCCTTCGATATAGGCACCGAAGTTGATGGCGTAGCTCAGCAGCGTGGTGTCGTCGCTGCGAGTGTTGGACTGGTCGATGCGCAGCAGGGTGTGCCCGAACATCGACGACGGGCTGTTCAGGTAGGCTGCCGGGAAGATCAACGCGGCGCTGTGCGGGTCGATCGACTGGTACCAGGTCTTGAATTCCTGGCAGTCCGGTTGTGGCAAGTCTTGCAGGTCGAGCTGTTCGCGCAGCCAGCGGGTGCGCGCGGGGAATACGCACTGGGCGTGCTTGTCACCGAGGCTGGCCGGGGCATACAGCGCAGCGACCGTAGCCTTGAGTTCCTGGTCCGGATGGTGCGCGCCATCTTCGGCGAGGAAGAACGCATCATCATCCACATAGCTGCGCCAGCCGCCGAGCTTGGCGGTTTCGTAATGTCCAATGGCGAGCCAGTAGGGGGTATTGGCCAATTGCTGGAGACGGCCTGGATCCAGCATGGGGGCGGCATGAACAGGGGCGCAGGCACACAGCGCCAGGGCAGCGAGGCGTTTGAGCATATCGGGCAACTACTTCTTGACGATGCCGAAAAAGGCGAAACCCGCCCCGGGTGGGGCGGGAGCAGCTGTGCTTAGGCCTCGGTAGCGTATTTGGCCAGGCGTGGGTCGCTCTTCAGAACGGCCAGGGTGTTGCTGTGGACAGTTTCGGCAGTGACGTCGGCGCTGCTGAAGATCTGGTTGAAGTGCTGGTGGGTGACCGAGTTGAAGTAGCTGCGGTCCTCCGGTGCTACGCCGAGAACGACGGCATAGGTGGTCAGTGCTTCGCCCTGGCCCATGGCCATGTCTTCGGAAAGCTCGTTCATCATGCCGTTCATGGCGAACCAGGACTTGCCGCCGTAGGTCAGCGAAGCCTTGGTCGAGCAGCCGTTGGTGCCGGAGGTCATGCCGAAGGTGGCGTTACCGGAGGTGCCGTTGGTGGTAGAGGCCAGGAAGTGTGCCGGCGTGCCGCGCTGGCCTTCGAACAGCATGTTGCCCCAGCCGCAGTTCGGGCCGCCTGGCGCTTCGGCCATGGCGTTCAGCGAGACCACGGTGAACAGAGTACCCAGAAGAATCCGTTTCATAGCATTTGTTCTCTTTGTCTTAACCAAGGGTCAGGGTTTCTGGCAACTCGGTTGCCAGGTCGGGAAAGCTTTTCACCCACCCGCGCAGCTTGGAGTTTAGGCACGATCTAAAGGTTGCGTTGTTGATTGCGAAAAATTTGCTGTCACAAGACTGCACCGGCTGCGACATAAAGTCCCGTGGAGCCTTGCAAGGCGCGCGCGGGCAGCGCCAGAATGCTGCGTATCTGCCCCGCCGAAGTAAGGAAACCCAATGCCCGATCCTGTCGCTGCGCGCCTGCGTCTTGCGCCTGAAGCCCTGACCCGGCGTTTCTCCCCCGAGCAGTTTGCTTTTACCCATACCGACGATCTGGAGCCGTTTCGCGGAGTTCTGGGCCAGGAACGTGCTGTCGAGGCCCTGCAGTTTGGCGTGGCCATGCCGCGTCCTGGTTACAATGTGTATGTGATGGGCGAGCCCGGCACCGGGCGCTTCTCGTTCGTCAAGCGCTACCTCAAGGCCGAGGGCAAGCGCCAGCAGACCCCGGCCGACTGGGTCTACGTCAACCACTTCGACGACACCCGTGAACCACGCGCACTGGAGCTGCCGTCCGGAAGCGCCGCCGAGTTCATCAGCGACATGGGCGGATTGATCGACAACCTGCTGTCGACGTTCCCGGCGGTGTTCGAACACCCGTCCTACCAGCAGAAGAAGGGCGCCATCGACCGCGCTTTCAACCAGCGTTATGACCGCGCTCTGGATGTGATCGAGCGCGCATCGCTGGAAAAGGACGTTGCCTTGTACCGCGATGCCAGCAACGTCGCCTTCACGCCGATGGCTGATGGCAAGGCGCTGGATGAAGCTGAGTTTGCCCAATTGCCGGAGGAGGTGCGCGAGCAGTTCCACGAGGACATTGCCCTGCTTGAGGAGCGCCTTAACGAAGAGCTGGCCAGCCTGCCGCAATGGAAGCGCGAATCGAACAACCAGCTGCGCCAGCTCAACGAAGAAACCATCACGCTGGCGCTGCAGCCGTTGTTGGCGCCGCTGTCGGAAAAGTACGCCGAAAATGCGGCCGTGTGCGCCTACCTGCAATCGGTGCAGTTGAACCTGTTGCGGACGTTGGTCGAGCAACTGGTCGATGACAGCAAGTCCGACGCCGTGGCCCGCAAGCTGCTCGAAGAGCAGTACGCGCCCAGCCTGGTCGTGGGCCATCATGCTGACGGTGGCGCGCCGGTGGTGTTCGAGCCGCACCCGACCTACGACAATCTGTTTGGCCGTATCGAATACAGCACCGACCAAGGTGCGCTGTATACCTCCTATCGCCAACTGCGCCCAGGCGCGCTGCACCGTGCCAACGGCGGCTTCCTGATTCTGGAAGCCGAGAAAATGCTGGGCGAGCCGTTCGTATGGGACGCGCTCAAGCGTGCGCTGCAGTCGCGCAAGCTGAAGATGGAGTCGCCGATCGGTGAGCTGGGCCGTGTTGCCACTGTCAGCCTGCAGCCGCAGGTGATTCCGCTGAACGTCAAGCTGGTGATCATCGGCTCGCGTCAGCTGTACTACGCACTACAGGACCACGACCCGGACTTCCAGGAGATGTTCCGCGTGCTTGTGGACTTCGATGAAGACATGCCGATGGTCGACGAGAACCTGGAGCAGTTCGCCCAGCTGTTGCGCACCCGCACCAACGAAGAGGGCATGGCGCCGCTGACCAGTGACGCGGTGGCGCGTCTGGCCACCTACAGTGCTCGTCTGGCTGAAAACCAGTCGCGCCTGTCGGCGCGTATCGGCGACCTGTTCCAGCTGGTCAGCGAGGCTGACTTCATTCGCCAGCTGGCCAGTGACGAAATGACCGACGCAGGCCACATCGAGCGTGCACTCAAGGCCAAGGCCACTCGTACCGGCCGTGTGTCGCAACGGGTGCTGGACGACATGCTCGCCGGCATCATCCTGATCGACACGGAAGGCGCGGCCATTGGCAAGTGCAACGGGTTGACCGTGCTGGAAGTGGGGGACTCGGCGTTCGGCATGCCCGCGCGTATTTCGGCCACCGTCTACCCCGGCGGCAGCGGTATTGTCGATATCGAGCGTGAGGTCAACCTTGGCCAGCCGATCCACTCCAAAGGGGTGATGATCCTCACCGGTTACCTGGGCAGCCGCTATGCCCAGGAGTTCCCGCTGGCGATCTCCGCAAGCATCGCCCTGGAGCAGTCCTACGGCTACGTGGACGGCGACAGCGCCTCGCTGGGCGAAGCCTGCACGCTGATCTCGGCCTTGTCGCGCACGCCGCTCAAGCAGTGCTTCGCCATCACAGGCTCCATCAACCAGTTTGGTGAAGTGCAGGCGGTGGGTGGGGTGAACGAGAAGATCGAGGGCTTCTTCCGCCTCTGCGAGGCGCGTGGCCTGACCGGCGAGCAGGGGGTGATCATTCCGCGTGCCAACGTCGCCACCCTGATGCTTGACGAGCGCGTGTTGCAGGCGGTGGAGAACGGCATGTTCCACGTCTACGCGGTCAGCCAGGCTGATGAGGCGCTGAGCCTGCTGGTGGGCGAGGAGGCCGGGGTACTCGACGACAAGGGGCTGTTTACCGAGGGCAGCGTCAATGCCCGGGTGGTGGAGCGCCTGCGTGAAATTGCCGAGATGATCAGCGAGGAAGACATCGAGAAGGCAGAAAAGGAACGCCTGGAAGAAGTGATTGCCCAGGCCAAACCCGCCTGAGTCAATAAACTGGCGCTAGCGGCGATGTGCTACCGTTCAGCGCCAGTTTTCCATCTTTCTGAGCGGTTCCTCTATGCTGGAACTTAAGGACGGTACAGCGTTCAGGATGGAAACAGCCTGAGGGTTTCGGGCTGAACAAGGCTCCTTGGAGGGGACGCGGCCATGCGCAACCTCAGCCTCACACGCCAGTGCCTGGGCCTGGTGACCCGTATCGAATGCAGCATTCGTCCACTGGCCGGGGATAACGGCATGTGGACCCTGCTGTTCGCCGCCGGCATGGCCGGTGAACAACCCTCCGCGATCAAGGCGCAGGGCCCGTTTCATGGGCCACTGGTGGCCGAATCGGTGCTCAATGCCATCGTCGACAGCCTGACCATGCATGGTTATCAGGTGGCCGATGACCCGCAGATCTGGTGTCTGCATTTGCAGGCGCAGTTGCGGCGGATCAATGGTGAGCGGTGTCGCAACCTGGGGGATTACCAGTTTCATCCTGAGACCTGAAGAATGCCGAGGCCGCTTTGCGGCCCATCGCGACACAAGGCCGCTCCCACAGGTACAGCATCGGCTTGCTGTGGGAGTGTGGCCTTGTGTCGCGATCAGGCTGCGGAGCAGCCCCCGGGCTTTTGCTGTAACAGGTGGCTGGCTATACTCGCCGTCGCTTTTTTAGTCACCTGATGAGTCCTGAACTTCATGGAACGTATCCTCGAAAACGCGATGTATGCCTCGCGCTGGCTGCTCGCACCGATCTACTTCGGCTTGTCCCTCGGCCTGCTGGCCTTGGCGCTGAAATTTTTCCAGGAAGTGGTCCACGTCCTGCCCAATGTCTTTGCGTTGAGCGAAGCTGACCTGATCCTGGTCATCCTGTCACTGATCGACATGTCGCTGGTTGGTGGTCTGCTGGTGATGGTGATGATTTCCGGCTACGAGAACTTCGTCTCGCAACTGGACATCGATGAAAGCAAGGAAAAGCTCAACTGGCTGGGCAAGATGGACTCTTCGTCGCTGAAGATGAAGGTTGCCGCGTCGATCGTGGCGATTTCCTCCATTCACCTGCTGCGGGTGTTCATGGATGCGCAGAACATCTCCACCGATTACCTGATGTGGTACGTGATCATCCACATGACCTTCGTGGTCTCGGCGTTCTGCATGGGCTACCTGGACAAGCTGACCAAGCACTGAGTCCGCCAGGCCTCACTGCAACTCCTGTGGGAGCGGGCATGCCCGCGAACACCGGCAAAGCCGGTGCCAGCCACCGCGTGGCCTGCTTCGCGGGCACGCCCGCTCACACAGAGATCGAGGTTCAACTGACGAGTGGCTTCAGTCATGCCTTGCGCATTCTCCCTTCCTGTACAAAAAATGAGCTCTCATGCGTGGTTCCCATCGCGAGGTGCTCTCATGAACCTGCATCAGCTCAATACCGAGGCCAGGGCTGGCCATGTCGACGAACTGAACCTGATCGCCATCGAAGGCGGTGACTACCTGCTCGAGGCCCGGGTCAAAGGCCATCCTCACCCCCTGTCCGATACCCGCGGTGAACGCTTGCGCGTGCACTCGGTGGAGGATGCGCGCAAGTTGCTGCAAACCATCCCTATGGTCTCGATGAACCTGGTGCACTGGTCGGTGCAGGACGAAATGTGCGGCATGGGTACGCACCCGGAAGAAGACCTGAAGGTGCCGATTTCCCAGCGTTCGGCCTGGTAGCTGCTCGCAGCGCCCCAGTGTGCTAGGCTGCTCGCCCTTTTTATCAAGGGCGCGGCTGCATTGCGCCCTGCAGTGGAGCACGACAATGTCCGAACTCAACCTGTCTACCGACGAAACGCGCGTCAGCTACGGTATCGGCCGTCAGCTGGGCGGCCAGCTGCGCGACAACCCGCCACCAGGCGTTAGCCTGGAAGCCATCCTGGCCGGCCTGACCGACGCCTTCAACGGTGCCGACAGCCGCGTCAGCGAAGCCGACCTGTCGGCCAGCTTCAAGGTCATCCGCGAGGTGATGCAAGCCGAAGCTGCAGCCAAGGCCGAAGCCGCTGCTGCTGCTGGCAAGGAGTTCCTGGTCGAGAACGCCAAGCGTGAAGGCATCACCACGCTGGCTTCGGGCCTGCAGTTCGAAGTGCTGACCGCTGGCGAAGGCGCCAAGCCGACCCGCGAAGACAATGTGCGTACGCACTACCACGGCACCCTGATCGACGGCACCGTGTTCGACAGCTCCTACGAGCGCGGCCAGCCGGCTGAATTCCCGGTAGGCGGCGTGATCGCTGGCTGGACCGAAGCCCTGCAACTGATGAACGCTGGCAGCAAATGGCGCCTGTACGTGCCAAGCGAGCTGGCTTACGGCGCCCAAGGCGTTGGCAGCATCCCGCCGCACAGCGTACTGGTGTTCGACGTCGAGCTGCTCGACGTTCTGTAATGCCCTGGAGGCCGGCCCTGCCGGCCTCAATTCCAGTCTGTCCCCCCAGGGCGCAACGCCCGCGCATAGCAGAACAGAAACAGATTCCGTACCAGTTCCTTGAGCACCCCCGGCTCACTCGAATTCAGCCCGCTCATGTCCAGGTCACCCTGGTCACGCAGTTCGTCGAGGGCTTCTTCTTCAAGCACCGCGCACACTTCGCCGGTTTCCCGATGAAGAATGCGCAGGTAGGGGTGAGGGCGTTCCAGCCAGGCGTCGATCAGATAAGTCATGGCTATTCTCCTTGGACAGCAATTCCAATGAGAATAATTCTTATTACCAGAATAGCAAGCGCCAATTGGCGTTTTTTTGCCTGATCAGACTTTGCGGACGAACTCGGACTTCAGCTTCATGGCGCCGATGCCGTCGATTTTGCAGTCGATGTCGTGGTCGCCGTCGCACAGGCGGATGTTCTTGACCTTGGTGCCAACCTTGACCACCAGGGACGAACCCTTGACCTTGAGGTCCTTGATCACGGTGACGGTGTCACCGTCTTGCAGGATGTTGCCGACCGAATCTTTCTTCACCACATCGTCGCTGGCCGCCTCGGCATCGCCGCTGGCCGACCACTCATGGGCGCATTCAGGGCAGATAAGCTGAGTGCCATCCTCATAGGTGTATTCGGAGTTGCATTTTGGGCAGGGTGGCAGAGTGCTCACTTCGGTTCCTCAAACAAACAGACGGGCGGTTAAAAGCCCACATTGTAAAAGGTATTTTTCCGGAAGTGATTATGTCCGGACAAAAAGCACCACGGGCAAGCCCGCTCCCCACAAATGGTGCAGGAGCGGGCTTGCCCGCGAATGAAGACGACTCGGTCTGTCAGTGCGTACGCGCGACCGCAAACTCGCTCAGTTCAACCAGCGCATCCCGGTACTCACTGGCAGGCAGCACTTCGAGGCAGGCGATGGCGCGTTTCACGTAATCGCGCGCCAGCTCGGCGGTGTATTTCAGTGCGCCCGATTCTTCGACCGCAACGCGAATCTGTTCCAGATCCTCCAGGCCACCTTTCTGGATCGCCTGGCGTACCAGCGCCGCCTGCTCGGTAGTGCCTTCGCGCATGGTGTAGATCAGCGGCAGGGTAGGCTTGCCCTCGGCCAGGTCGTCACCGACGTTCTTGCCCAAGGTCTGCGAGTCACCCTTGTAGTCCAGCAGGTCGTCGACAAGCTGGAAGGCCACGCCCAGATGGTCGCCAAAGGTACGCAGGGCTTCGCGCTGCTCGTCGGTGGCCTGGGCCAGCGCCGCAGCACTGTGGGTAGAGGCTTCGAACAGCATCGCCGTCTTGCCGCGAATGACCTCCATGTAGACTTCCTCGGTGGTGCTGGCGTCGCGTACGCGCGACAGTTGCAGCACTTCACCTTCGGCAATCACCCGGGTGGCCTTGGACAGGATCTGCATGACCGGCATCGAGCCCAGTTCGACCATCATTTCGAACGAGCGCGAATAAAGGAAGTCGCCCACCAGTACGCTCGGCGCGTTGCCCCACAGGGCATTGGCGGTAGAGCGGCCACGGCGCATGCCGGACATGTCGACCACGTCGTCGTGCAGCAGGGTGGCGGTGTGCAGGAATTCGATGGTGGCGGCCAGCAGGCGCAGGTCGTCGCCTTCGCGGCCCAGGGCCTTGCCACACAGCAGTACCAGCAGGGGACGCAGGCGCTTGCCACCGGCGGACGTGATATAGTCGCCGATCTTCGATACCAGCGGCACGCGCGAGGTCAGCTGCTTCTTGATGATCTCGTCGACGGCGCTGAAATCATCAGCCACCGCGCGGTAGAAGGTTTGGGGTTGCATCGGCTGCTCCAGTGAGGTTGCGCGGCATGCTAGGTCGCGGGTCCCGGTGTGTCAAGGCGCGGTGCCAGCTGGCCGGGGGCGGTACTTGCAAGCAAAACCGCGGTTGCGTACAATCGCGCACCCTAACTTCCTGGGCAGCACCTGCCTTACGCAATTGCGCCGGGCCGTTCCAGCCCTGTGCAGCCATGCCAGCCAATACTCATCATATAAAGCGCTGGGTGAGCAGGATTATCGGAGAAATACCATGTCTTACGCAGTAATCGTTACCGGCGGCAAGCAGTACAAAGTCGCTGAAGGTGAATTCCTCAAGATCGAAAAACTGGAAGTCGCCACTGGCGAATCCGTGACCTTCGATCGCGTTCTGCTGGTCGCCAACGGTGAAGAAGTCACCATCGGTGCTCCAGTTGTTGCTGGCGCTAAAGTAGTGGCCGAAGTCGTTTCGCAAGGCCGCCACGACAAGGTTCGCATCATCAAGTTCCGTCGTCGTAAGCACCACATGAAGCGTATGGGCCACCGCCAGTGGTTCACCGAGATCAAAATCACCGGCATCCAGGCTTAATCCCCTAGATCCCCTGAATTTATTTGGAGAATTGAACCATGGCTCACAAGAAGGCTGGTGGTAGTACTCGTAACGGTCGCGACTCAGAATCGAAACGCCTTGGCGTGAAGATGTATGGCGGCCAGGTTATCAAGCCAGGCAACATCATCGTCCGTCAGCGCGGTACCGAATTCCACGCTGGCTACGGCGTTGGCATGGGCAAGGACCACACCTTGTTCGCCAAGATCGAAGGCGTGATCAAGTTCGAGAAGAAAGGCGAGTTCATGCGCCGTTACGTGAGCATCGTCGCCGCTTAATCGCGACGTCGCTCCAGAAGCCCCGTCATGCGACGGGGCTTTTTCGTTTGTGGTGAGCCTCTTGCAAAGCTGTTTGTCTGGGTTGCCGGCGTTGGTTTCTACGGTCGTACGGGGCCGCCGCGCTCATTTTTGCAAGAGCCTCATGTTTTTGAGTCATTCAGCTCGTCTGCCGACGAGAGGCGGTTTTAATGAAGTTTGTTGACGAAGTATCCATTCGGGTCAAGGCCGGTGACGGTGGCAACGGTTGCATGAGCTTCCGTCGCGAGAAGTTCATCGAGAACGGCGGCCCTAACGGCGGTGACGGTGGTGACGGCGGCTCGGTGTACATGATTGCCGACGAAAACCTGAACACCCTGGTCGACTACCGCTACACCCGTCACCATGAAGCCCAGCGTGGCTCCAACGGCGGGAGCACCGACTGCACCGGCAAGAAGGGTGAAGACCTGTTCCTGCGTGTGCCGGTCGGCACCACCGTGATCGATGCTTCCACACAGGAAGTGATCGGTGACCTGGTTACCCCCGGCCAGAAGCTGATGGTCGCGCAAGGTGGCTGGCACGGGCTGGGCAACACCCGTTTCAAGTCGAGCACCAACCGTGCGCCGCGCCAGACCACCCCAGGCAAACCGGGTGAGCAGCGTGACCTGAAGATGGAAATGAAGGTGTTGGCCGACGTCGGCCTGCTGGGCTTGCCGAACGCCGGCAAGAGTACCTTCATCCGTTCGGTCTCGGCTGCCAAGCCGAAAGTTGCCGACTACCCGTTCACTACTCTGGTGCCAAACCTGGGTGTGGTCAGCGTTGACCGCTGGAAGAGCTTTGTCATCGCCGACATCCCCGGCCTGATCGAAGGCGCCTCTGAAGGTGCCGGTCTGGGTATCCGCTTCCTCAAGCACCTGGCGCGTACGCGCGTGCTGCTGCACCTGGTGGACATCGCGCCGCTGGACGAAAGCAGCCCGGCCGATGCCGCCGAAGTCATCGTCAACGAGCTGACCCGCTTCAGCCCGTCGCTGGCCGAGCGTGAGCGCTGGCTGGTGCTGAACAAGGCCGATATGGTCATGGACGACGAGCGTGACGAGCGTGTGCAGGAAGTGATCGATCGTCTGGAGTGGGAAGGCCCGGTCTACGTGATCTCGGCTATTTCCAAGCAGGGCACCGACAAGCTCAGCCACGACCTGATGCGCTACCTCGAAGACCGCGCCGACCGCCTGGCCAACGACCCGGCCTACGCCGAAGAGCTGGCCGACCTCGACCAGCGCATCGAAGACGAAGCCCGTGCCCAGCTGCAGGCCCTGGACGACGCCCGTACCCTGCGTCGTACCGGCGTCAAGAGCGTGCATGACATCGGCGACGATGACGGTTGGGACGATGATTTCGAGGACGACGAAGACGGTCCGGAAATCATTTACGTGCGCGACTGATCGGTTGCAGTACACTAAACGCCGCTCTCTGGAGCGGCGTTTTTGTATCCACGGTATCTACAGATTCGACATAGGTTGGAAGAAGATGCGAAGCAAGGTGACGGGCGCCAAGCGCTGGGTCGTTAAGATTGGCAGTGCTCTGCTGACCGCCGATGGCAAGGGCCTCGACCGCGGTGCAATGGCCGTTTGGGTCGAGCAGATGGTCGCGCTGCGTGAGGCAGGCGTGGAGTTGGTACTGGTCTCCTCCGGGGCCGTGGCTGCCGGCATGAGCCAGCTGGGCTGGACCAAGCGACCGAGTGCGATGAACGAGCTGCAGGCGGCTGCCTCGCTCGGCCAGATGCGCCTGGTGCAGGCCTGGGAGTCGAGCTTCGGGGAGCACGGGAAGCACACCGCGCAGATCCTGCTGACCCATGACGACCTGTCCGACCGCAAGCGTTACCTGAATGCCCGCAGCACCCTGCGCACCTTGGTCGATCTGGGCGTGGTGCCGGTGATCAACGAAAACGACACCGTGGTCACCGACGAGATCCGCTTCGGCGACAATGACACCCTGGCGGCGCTGGTGGCCAACCTGGTCGAGGCCGACCTGCTGGTGATCCTCACCGACCGCGATGGTATGTTCGATGCCGACCCGCGCAACAACCCCGAAGCGCAGTTGATCTACGAAGCCCGCGCCGACGACCCTTCACTGGATGCCGTGGCCGGTGGTACCGGTGGTGCCCTGGGTCGTGGCGGCATGCAGACCAAGCTGCGTGCGGCGCGCCTGGCTGCCCGTTCCGGTGCCCACACCATCATTATCGGTGGCCGCATCGAGCGCGTGCTGGACCGCCTGAAGGCGGGCGAGCGCCTGGGCACCTTGCTGTCCCCTGAGCGCGGCATGATCGCTGCGCGCAAGCAGTGGCTGGCCGGTCACCTGCAAACCCGTGGCACCCTGGTGCTGGATGCCGGTGCCGTGCAAGCGCTGCGTCAGGCCAACAAGAGCTTGCTGCCAGTTGGCGTGAAGACAGTGCAGGGCAGCTTCCGTCGTGGCGAGATGGTGGTGTGCGTCGGCCCGGACGGTGTTGAAGTGGCTCGCGGCCTGGCCAACTACAGCGCCCTGGAGGCGCAGAAGATCATTGGTCAGTCGTCCGAAGCCATCGAGTCGATCCTTGGCTACAGCGCCGAGCCGGAACTTGTACACCGCGACAACCTGGTGCTGGTATGAGCCTGCTGAAGAACGTAATCGCTGTGGCAGCGTGCGTGCTGCCGATGTTGGCCGGCGCCGAAGAGGTCGGCCAGGTGTCCACCGTGTTCAAGTTCGTCGGGCCGAACGACCGCATTGTGGTCGAGGCCTTCGACGACCCTAAGGTAGAGGGCGTGACGTGCTACCTGTCCCGGGCCAAGACTGGCGGGGTGAAGGGGGGCTTGGGGCTGGCCGAGGACCGGGCGGAGGCATCGATTGCCTGTCGTCAGGTCGGGCCGATCAACTTCAAGGGTGAGCTCAAAGATGGCGAGGAAGTGTTCAAGGAACGCACCTCGCTGGTGTTCAAGACCATGCAGGTGGTGCGCTTTCTCGACAAGAAGCGCAATACGCTGGTGTACTTGGTGTACAGCGACCGCATGATCGAAGGCAGCCCGCAGAATGCGGTGACTGCCATTCCGATCCTGCCTTGGGCTCATTGATAGCCCGCTCCTACATACGCATCGGTGGTTGGGCGCAGGTCGTCGTAGGAGCGGGTTCACCCGCGAAAGGGCCGGACCTGCTGGCCAATTTCCACCCGCCGTTCACCGTTGCCGCCGCCACCGTATTCGCGGGTAAACCCGCTCCTACATACGCATCGGTGGTTGGACACAGGCCGCCGTAGGAGCGGGTTTACCCGCGAATGGGCCGCAAAGCGGCCCCATCTACCTCAGGCCAATTCCTCGGCCTGATCATCACGCACAACCGCCTTCACTTCATCCAGCCGGCTGATGAACTTCCAGTCCGCCTCGTCGATGTAGATGCCGTTCGGCCCGCTGCCACCTTCCAGGTCGATCGCAACGTGCGCCGATACCTGTGGTTTCACACTCGCCAGGATCGGTACGAAGCCCAGCTGCTGGCTGGTCTCCAGCAGTGCCGCCTGGTTGCGTTCGTCGATGTCTGCCGCTTCGTCCAGGTAGTACGGCAGGCGAATGCGCCCGGCCAGGTCACGGTCCATCAGGTGCAGCAACAGGTACATGTTGGTCAGCGCCTTGATGGTCATGGTGGTGCCGTTGGACGCCGCACCGTCGATGTCGGCGTGGATGATCGGCTGGCCATTGACCTTGGTGATCTCGAACGCCAGCTCGAACAGGTCCTTCAGGCCCAGCTGGTTGTGGTTGGCCGCCACCAGCCGTGCCAGGTACTCCTTGGCCTCTTCGTTCTTGTTGTCCTGATCGGCACTCTGGGTCAGGTCGAAGACCGACAGGGTTTCGCCTTCTTCGTACTGGCCGGCACTGTGGATAATCTGGTCGATGTGCTTGAGCGCTTCCTTGTTCGGCGCCAGTACCACGCGGAAGCTTTCCAGGTTGGACACCTGGCGCTTGTTGATCTCGCGGTTGAACAGGGCCAGCTGGTGCTCGAGGCTGTCGTAGTCGCTGCGGATGTTGCGCAGGGTTCGGGCGATGTCGGTGACCGCAGCGCGGCGTGCCTTGGCCAAGGTCAGGGCTTCGTCGGTACGGTGCGCGTAGGCGTTTACCAGCAGTTGCAGGCGACGTTCCATGTCGTCTTCGCTGTCGAACTTGGCAACGCCTTTGAGGCGCACCTGGGCGTACAGCGCCTCGATCTGGTTGTCCACCCGCTGCAGGCCTTGCCAGCTGTCCTGGTAGTCATTGAGCAGCGGCAGCAGGTTGTCCATCGAGTCGTCGATGGCTTCCATGTAAGGCGTGCCGTAGGGCAGGTCGGCCGGCAGCAGCTGGCGACGGCGCAGGGCGTCTTCCAGGGTGCGCTGCTTGGACTCGAGGTCGCCGAGCTGGCGGCCGACCAGTTGCAACTTGGCTGACAGCTGCTGGACGCGCTCAGTGAAGGCGTCGCTGGAGCGCTTGAGTTCGTCCTGGGCCGCTTCCAGCTGCGAGAGCTGTTCCAGCTTCTCGGGTTCTTCGGCGGCGAGGGTTTGGCTACGGCGGAAGTCTTCCAGCGCCTTCTGCGCGTCCAGCACTTCCTGGTACAGGGTTTCGGTCTGCGCTTTGGACGCGGAGCGGTCGGCGGCCACGGCCTGCTGGGTCTTGAGCTGCTTGAGTTCTTTTTCCAGGCGCTCTTTCTGGTCGCGCAGGGCGGCGCGGTCGGCCAGGGCCTGCAGGGCCGGTGGGTCGATGTGGGTCAGGTCGATGGCCAGGCCTGGGGCCTCGAAGCGCTCGCCCTTGAAGCCGTCGAGCACCGCTTCCAGCGATTTTACCCACAGGTCGCTGTCGTCCAGCTCGATGCCGCGCTCGCCCAGCGGCAGGCTGAACAGCGCGCCGTTGAACAGGCGCATCAGGCGGTCGACGTCCTGCTGCGAGAACTCTTCGCGCAGGCGGGCATAGCTGTTGTTGTCAGCGTGATCCAGCTGCTGCTTGACCTGCTTCAGGCGTTTTTCCAGGTCGCGTACGCGCTCGTCGAGGTCTTCGGCACTGAACTGCCGTGACTGGGCCAGCGCGCCGGCCAGCTCGTCGTGGGCGTCTTTGGCCGCCAGCAGTTGCTGCTCCAGTACCTTGACGTCATCGACCAGCGCAAAGCGGTGCTTGAGCACCGAAAGCTCGCCTAGCCAGCGCTGGATACCGGTAATTTCACGCTCCAGGCGCATCAGCTCCTGGGTGCCGCCACGCTGGTCGTTCTGCAGGCGGTCCTGCTCGCCACGGTAATGCTCGGACTGGATGACCAGCTCTTCCTTGCGCGCCATGGCGTATTCCTGCCAGGTGCCCAGCAGGGTGTCGAGCACAGGCGAAATGCGGTGCAGCTTGCCACGCAGGATGTCGCGCTGGGCCACGCCACCAGCCAGGGCCTCGACCAGCGGGCCGGCAGCGACCAGGGCGTTGTAGTCCTGCTCCATGCGGCGTACGTCGCGGAAGGCTTCCTCGCACGCAGCGATGTAGTCGACGCTGCCCGAGCGCAGGCTGTGCTCGAAGGCGTCGAGGAACAGCTGCTTGAGCTTGGCGGCGGTGATCTCACGCATGTGCAGCAGGTTGATGAACAGCGCGCGGAAGGTTTTCAGGCTTTGCTCGCTGGTGGAGCGCAGCGGGATCATGGTCAGGTCCAGCGGCACCGAAGTGTGTCCGCCCACCAGCAGCCGGCGCAGTTCGTCCGGCTTCAGCTCGTAAGCCTTGATCCCCAGGCGCTCAAGGTTGGTGAACAGCTCTTTCTGACGCAGGCAGGTGTCGTTCTTCTGGTAGTGGGCCAGGTCCAGTTCGCCTTTGTAGGCGAAGAACTGGTGGCCGAAACCGCCACCCGGGCCGCGTCCGACCACACCGATCACGTGCGGGCCGTGGGGCAGGCTCAGTTCGCAAAGAATGTACGACGTGTCGCTGGCGAAGTAGAAGCGGCGCGACTGCTCAAGGCTGTACTTGCCGAAGCTCATGTCCGACATGCGTGCCAGGATCGGGAACTGCAGGGCGTTGATCGACGCCGATTTACCCAGGTTGTTGGCGCCGTATACCGACAGCGGGTGCTCCAGCGGGAACAGGCCAAGGCTGTAGCCGGCGGTGTTGAGCAGTGCGAAGCGGCGGATGCCGTAGCGTTCCTGGCTCATGCGTCAATCTCCTGTTGCTCTTCGCGGATGGCCCGGGCCAAGGCGTCCTCTTCGCTTTCCTCGCCCTGGAAAGGCGTGAGGTCGAGCGGGTCGTCGGTACGGTTGAGTTCTTCGGCGCTTTCTTCCTCGACCAGTACCGGGGTCGGCAGCGGCAGGGCGCTGTGCAGGGTGGCGGCCAGGTCGCGGTCCTGCTGCACCGACAGGCACACATCGAGGAAGCGGTGCATGGGTGGCAGGAAGCGGTAGATGCCACCTTCCTCATGGGCGAAGCCGAGCTGGGTCATGCGCCGCAGGATTTTTTCTTCCAGCTCGTCCACGGTCTGTACTTCGGCCTGCAGGAACAGGTCGCGGTACTTGTCCAGCAGCGAGGGCAGTTCGTCGCGGCCGATGCTGCCGCCGTCGAGCACGGCCATCGGGTCGCGGCCCTGGTCGGCAAGGTGCTCGACCAGGATGAAGGTGAACAGCGACAGGCGCTGTGCGGTCTTGTTGACCTGCGCGGCGGTCATGTCCGGGACGAAGTAGTAGAAACCACGGGTGTCGCATACCAGTTCGAAGCCCAAGGCCTTGAACAGGGTGCGGTACTGGTCCTGGAAGTTCGACAGCTGGGCGTACAGCTCAGGGTCGCGCCGGCTGACGTGGAAGCCTTTGAACAGCTCGCGGAAGATCGGCGCGAGCTGGGACAGTTCGGAAAGATCAAGATGCATGGGCTGGGCTCGCGTTGGGTTCGGTAGGCGCGCTAGGGGCGTCTTCGCGGCTGGAGGTCAGGGCGAACGAATGCAGGCTGACCAAGTGTTCCTGAGTGGTGTATTCGCGGCGGTCGAGGCGTTCGCGCTTGAAGCGCTTTTCCCGCGACAGGCGCGAGAACCAGTACAACAGCTCGTCGGTGGCGCCTTCGGGCTCCTGCTCCAGCAGCCAGACCATCAAGTCGGGTAGTGGCAGGGCCTGTTCGCAGCGTTCGGCCATTTCCTTGACCGTGCGCGGGGCACGGGGCAGGGCGCCGGACTGGGTCTTGTGGGCTTTGGGGAAGCGCGCCGGTTTGGGCTCGAAGCGGGCCAGTGCGTAAACGTAGGCCTCGACCTGGCTGGCACTGCCAAGGAAGGTGCTTTGCGGGCGGGTGAACATCGGCATGGCCGCCTGCGGTACGGCATCGATGCCCTTGCGCCGGATCACCGACAGGGCCAGTGCGGCGCCGCGGGTCACGGCGTTGTGCCGGCGGGCTTCTTCGCGCAGCGGTAGCAGCAGTTCGCGGGCGTGGCGCAGGGTCAACTGGGCGCTGGTCTGCATTTCCAGAATGCGCGCGTGGGTGCGCAGCAGCATGTCGTCGTCGACCAGGTGGCCCAGGCGCGCTTGTTCGCCCAGCAGTTTCAGCAACACGGTCTCGACCTTGCGTACACCCTGCTCGAAGGCGCCGTCGGCGTTGACCAGCTGAATCATCGGCTCGACGTATTCGTCCCAGGTGGCCAGCACTTCGGCATAACGCTGGCGCAGCGGAATCTGGCGATTGCTGGTCTTG
This sequence comes from Pseudomonas sp. YQ_6, assembly GCF_043103245.1. NCBI lineage: Bacteria > Pseudomonadati > Pseudomonadota > Gammaproteobacteria > Pseudomonadales > Pseudomonadaceae > Pseudomonas > Pseudomonas sp. YQ_6. Next base: position 14,438 of record NZ_JBICJR010000008.1, on the reverse strand, counting down.
GCCCGTTCGGCCACGGCCACCAGTGCCTGCTCGTCGTTGTCGAGCTTTTTCAGCACATCGCGCACGCGCATGTCGAGCAGGCGCAACTGGCGTGCCAGGTCGTCGCTGTCGCGGTTGTCGAAGGCATCCTGGATGTGCCCGGCCAGGCGCTCCAGGTGGCGCAAGTAGGCTTCGATCTCCAGGCACAGGCCCAGCCGGTGTTCGCGGCGCAGGTAGGCGAGGAAGTCGTGGATCTGTGCGTTGAGCTCGAAACGGTTCGGGCTCTTGGCCACCGGCACCAGGATATCCAGGCGGATCCACACGTCGAGTAGCTGGGTGATGTCCTGCGGGGTGCTTTCGAGCTGCTGGCGGGCCACATGCTGGCGCAGTTCGACCAGGCTCAGGGTGCCCTGGTCGAAACGCTCGCACAGCGGCTCGATCAGGGCCCAGTGTTCGGCTAGGGCGCGCAGGACGCGCTTGGGTTCGATCATTGGCTTCGACTCGTTGCCAAGAAAAAGGGGGCGATTGTACTGCATTCGCGGGGGTGGTTTTTACCCCTTGGTCTGTAATGAGAGATAACCATGGGATGTGCAGGTGCAGGGCGTTGTTCATGTGACGGCGCTCGGTCTGATAGGCGCTGCAAAAAACACGGCGTACACGTTAGAATGCCCAATTGCGTTCACCCCCTCGGATATCCGCCCCTTGCTGACCGAACCCCGTCGCCGCGCCTACCTTTCCGCCATGCAAGTGGTGCACTGGCTGCCGCGCGCCGAGCTGCCGTTCGCCGCACCGTCACGGCCCGAGCTGCTGCTGCCGGTGGCGCCGGTCGAGGACATCGATTTCGAGGTCAGGCCGGCATCGGCAGCCAACGAAACGCCCGTCACCCCCCAGGCCCGCTCCGGCGAGCGGCCAAAAATCGAGATCCCGCGCCCGGGCAGTGTGCCTAAACCCGCCGTCAAGCCCGCCGAGGCACAAGAGCAGCCCGCTGCTCCGCGCCCGGCACCGGTGCCGCCACCGCGCTTCTCGCTGCAGTTGTTGCGCGCCGGCAGTTGCCTGCTGCTGGTTGAACTGGCCACCGGTCAGCCGTTCCAGAGCCGCGATCCCTCCTATCTGCTACTCAAGGACATGCTGCGCGCTGCCGGCCTGCCCGACGCCCCGCAGATCATCGGCGAGCCGGTACGCTGGCCACTGCTGGTGCGCGGCAACATGGACCAGGGGCCGGAGGCTGCGCGCGATTTCGTCCAGGGCTTCGTTCAGGCGCGCCTGGAAGACGCACCGTGTACCTGTCTGTGGCTGGTCGGCCTGCCGGCACTGCGTTTTGCCGCCAATGCCGACGCCGACGCCTATTACCAAACCCTGACGCTCGACGGCCTGGGCGACGCCTGGGCATTGCCGGGCCTTGAACTGTTGATGGACGAGCCGCAACGCAAGGCGGACGTCTGGAAAGCCATGCGCCAGCTGATGGCGCGCTGGAAGAGCGTTGAATGAGTGACTCGATCAGCTTCCGCCCGATGACCGAGGCGGATCTGGATGCCGTACTTAAGATCGAATATGCCGCATTCAGTCACCCCTGGACCCGTGGAATCTTTCAGGATGCGCTCAAGTCGTACGAAGTCTGGCTGATGTTCGATGGCCAGCAGCAAGTGGGCCATGGGGTGATCAACGTGATCATCGATGAAGCGCACCTGCTCAACATCACCGTAAAGCCGGAAAACCAAGGCTGCGGCCTGGGATTGCGGCTGCTCCAACACCTGATGGCCCGGGCCTATCAGCTCAATGGCCGCGAATGCTTTCTGGAAGTGCGCGCCAGCAACCAGTCGGCCTATCGTTTATATGAACGTTACGGTTTCAACGAAATTGGCCGCCGCCGCGACTATTATCCGATCGCCGGCGGCCGTGAAGACGCCCTGGTGATGGCCTGTACCCTGTTCGAAGACTGACTATGCAGGGGCGTACCCGGGCGCGCAGGCTTTGTTCTCGGCAGGGACGGATAAAGAATGAGAAAACTGCTTTTGGCAGCGAGCCTGTGTAGCGCAAGCGCTGCTCACGCTGACGAGCGTGACGTGTGGATGTTCGCCCAGTGGGCGGGTGATCATCAAACCCGCCCCTTCCGTGAAATGCTGGTAGATGCCCGGCTTTACGGTGTAGTGCCAATTCACCAGTTGCTGCGCTCGGCATCGGACTGGAAACTGTGCAACGCATCGCCTTTCGCCGTACCGCCCCCCGGCAATTGGGCCGCTGTGCGCTCGACCCTCGCGTTGATCAAGGCACTCGACGATCAAGGCATCCTGCGCCAGTTCGAGGTGGTTTCGGCTTACCGTGAGCCGCGCCTGAACGCCTGCGCGGGCGGGGCGGCCAACAGTGCGCATACCCGCGCGTTCGCCGTCGATATACTGCTGCCGGCCTGGGCCGACTCCAATCCGCTGTGCCGTTTCTGGCAGCAGCACGGCCAAGCCTGGAACATGGGGCTGGGCCGCTACCCATCAGGCCGTATCCATTTGGATACCGCCGGTTATCGCACCTGGGGTGGTGATGGCGGTGCGGGGGCGTCGTTCTGTATCAACCCCAAATGAGCCAGGCACTCCCGGCATTCGTCCATTATCCACCCGGCGAAGCGCTGGCGCTTGCCGCTGTCGGCCAGAGGCTGCGGGCTGAGCAGGTGGTAGGCCGAGCCATCGCGCACAAAACCGAACGGCGCCTGCAGCTGCCCGCTGTCGAGTTCGTCGCGCACCATCAGGGCTGAGGCAATGGCCAGGCCCAGTCCGGCGCTGGCGGCCTGAATCGACAGGTAGAAATGTTCGTAGTCGCTGCGTTCGCAGTGCCGCGCCTGCTGGCCGCTCAGGCGCAGCCAGGTGGGCCAGGCAGCAGGCCGGGTGGCGCTGTGCAGCAGCCGTTGGCCATCGAGTCTGGCGCTGGCGGCGGGGTGGCACACCGGGCCGATCCATTCATCGCAGATTTTCTGGCTGTACAGCTGGTTGTCCCAGTGGAAGTCGTCGCGGCGAATTGCCAGGTCGACACCGCTGCGGGCGAAGTCCAGCGGGCCGCCTGCGGCTACCAGGTGCAACTGAAGGTCGGGGTGGGTGGCATGGAAGCGCGGCAGGCGCGGTATCAGCCAGCGCATGGCAATGGTCGGCTCGCAAGACAGCACCAGCACATTGTCGCGAGCTTGTTGCTGCAGGCGCTGCACAGCGCCTTCGAGTTGTTCGAAGATCGCCTGGGTGGTGCTTTGCAGGGCACGACCGGCGGGGGTGAGGAAAATGGCCCGGTTGCGGCGCTCGAACAGTTCCACGCCAAGGCTTTCTTCCAGCAGGCGTATTTGGCGGCTGACCGCGCCGTGAGTGACGTGCAAATGTTCGGCGGCACGCACGAAGCTTTCGGTCTGGGCGGCAATGTCGAAGTAGCGGAAGGCGTTGAGTGGCGGCAGTTTCATGATATCCCTGTTCAGCTGTGCCGGCCTCTTCGCGGGTAAACCCGCTCCTACATGGCCACATATTTCCCTGTAGGAGCGGGTTTACCCGCGAAGAGGCCAAGGCAGGCTGTACATATCTGTGAGTAAAACTATCAGATTCATCTCAGCATAAATCGATTTTTCCGCATCTGTAAGCGCTTGATAATCGGCGGTCTGTGCATTTCCATCGCCTATCGAGAGCCCTCAGCATGACCGAACTCATCGCCGTCGCCCTGTTCACCCTGCTCGCCGTCATCAGCCCCGGCGCGGACTTCGCCATGGTCACCCGCAGCAGTTATGCGCAGGGGCGCAAGGCCGGGCTGGCTGCTGCTGTGGGCATCGCCCTGGGGGTGCAGGTGCATGTGTTGTACACGGTGTTGGGCATTGCCGTGATCATCAGCCAGAGCCCGACGCTGTTCTTCGTCATGAAGGTGCTGGGTGCGGGCTACCTGATCTACCTCGGGTACAAGTCATTGACCAACACCCGACGCATCAGCCTGGACGGGGTTGGCCAGTCTGCTGCCAGCGTACTGCAAGCGCTGCGCACCGGCTTTTTGACCAACGCCCTAAACCCCAAGACCATGTTGTTTGTCATCAGTGCCTTCACCCAGGTGGTGCAGCCTGGCAGCCCGCTGGCGCTGAACTTCGCCTACGGTGCGTTCATGTCCGTTGCCCATTGGCTATGGTTCAGCCTGGTGGCGGTATTTTTCTCCAGTACGGCATTGCGCAGGGCGATGATCGAGCGGCAAGTGCTGGTGGACCGGGCCATTGGTCTGGCATTGATCGGGCTTGGCCTGGCTGTGGCGGTGACCGGAATACGTTGAGGCGACGATAGCTGCGCCGAAACCTGTGATTCGGCTCCCGGCTGCTGCGGGATTGGTTGGCGCGGGCATCAGCAACTTTTTCGCAGGCAAAGAAAAAGGGCTTACCTTGCGGTAAGCCCTTTGTCTTGTTTGGTGGCTACACAGGGACTTGAACCCCGGACCCCAGCATTATGAATGCTATGCTCTAACCAACTGAGCTATGTAGCCGATGGCGCGCATTATTCTCTTGAACGCCCCCTCTGTCAACACTCATTTCAAAAAAAATTTGCACGCTTTCAAAAACTTAGCGGCCAGCCCCGGTTTCAGCGCACCACAAGCCAGTGCCCGAGCACGCCCAGCAACTGCAACTGCTGGGCTGCAGCCAAGGATTGCAGGCTTTGGCCAGGCTGGTCGAGGTTGAAGTCGCCGCTTACACGGCGATGAGCCACTTGTTCATCCATCATCCACAGACGCTGCCCTTGGTAACCGGCAAGGCGCTCCAGCACCTGCCTCAATGGCATGTCTGTGGCTTTCAGGCGGCCATTGCGCCAACTGTCAGCGGTTTTCAGATCAGCCTTACGCACCGGGTCGATGCGTGTGTCATCGAAGGTTACCCGCTCACCCGCCGAGACCATCCGCTGCTCACCCCCCTGGGTGACCATGGCCTTGCCACTGAATACCACGAGTTCGTCGCGCCCTGCATGGCGGGCTATCTGCAGGCGAGTGCCGTATACCTGGATGCGTGCGTTGCCCACTTCCACGTCCATGGCGCGCCCGTCGAGCACGACTTCCAGATGCACCTGGCCCTGCACCAGGTGCAGTTGGCGGGTGCGGCCGCGCAGGTCGACGTTCATCGCGCTGGCGCTGTCCAGGTTCAATGTCGTGCCATCCGCCAAGCGTATGCTGCGGCGCTCTCCCACATCGGTGTGCAGCTCGCTGGCCAGACGCTGCATCAGCGGCCAGTACAGGTAAGCAGCAGCACCCAACCCTAGCAAAAACGCAAGCGCCAACCATTTACCCAGGTGACTGCGACGGACAGTGACATGCCGTGGGCGAGGGCGGGCAGGTGCGGGTTGCAGCTGTTGCCAGAACGTCTCCAGCTCGGCGTAGGCGTGGGCGTTCTCTTGTACCTGACACCAGGCCGCAAATGCCTGGCGCTGGGTTTCGTCGCAACCGGGCTGGCGCAGCAACGAAAACCACGCCAGCGCTTCCTGTTGCGGATCGGGCTGCAGCTGCTTGGCGGACATCGGGCTCATGGGGGCGGTCTGCTCACGATAGGGGCCGTTTGGCCTAACGATGACGGGAGTCATTGGCAGAAGATGCTAATTATATTGAGAACCATTTTCAAGTACGCGGCGACAGGGGGATAAAAAAGGTAGCTATGTATCTATTTGATTCCTGATAATCGGATCCCAAACCAGAGGACGGAGATTTAGGCAAATGGCCACCAGTAGTGCCTCCACCGCATCCAACCCGGCAGCGGCAAGCCAAGCCTCGCCGATGGTTATGCGTATCATCGGTTTCTGCGCCTTGGCGCACTTGATCAACGACCTGATCCAGTCGGTGCTGCCGGCGATTTACCCGATGCTCAAGGCTAACTACGACCTGAGCTTCGCCCAGATCGGCATGATCACGCTCACGTTCCAGATCACCGCCTCGCTGTTGCAGCCGTGGGTTGGCTTCTTCACCGACCGCCGGCCCACGCCGAATCTGTTGCCGCTAGGCACCCTGTGCACATTGGTGGGGATTGTGATGCTGGCCTTCGTTGGCAGTTTCCCGATGATCCTGCTGGCGTCGGCGCTGGTGGGCATTGGCTCGTCGACCTTCCACCCGGAAACCTCGCGTATTGCACGGCTGGCCTCGGGCGGGCGCTTCGGCCTGGCCCAATCGACCTTCCAGGTCGGTGGCAACACCGGCTCTGCTCTGGGCCCGCTGCTGGCAGCGGCCATCGTCATACCGTTCGGTCAGACCCATGTGGCCTGGTTCGGCCTGGCCGGGCTGTTCTTCCTCGGCGTTACCCTGATGCTGCGCGGCTGGTACAAGGAACACCTCAATCAGGCCAAGGCGCGCAAGGCAGTTCAGGCCACCCACGGCATTTCGCGCAATCGGGTAATCGCGGCGCTGATCGTGCTGGGCTTGCTGGTGTTCTCCAAGTACTTCTACATGGCCAGCTTCACCAGCTACTTTACCTTCTACCTGATCGAGAAGTTCGGTGTGTCGGTGGCCAGCTCGCAGCTGCACCTGTTCCTGTTCCTCGGCGCGGTGGCGGCGGGCACCTTTTTTGGCGGGCCGATCGGTGACCGTATCGGACGCAAGGCTGTTATCTGGTTTTCGATACTGGGCGTGGCGCCGTTCACGCTGGCGCTGCCGTATGCCGACTTGTTCTGGACCACGGTGCTGAGCGTGGTGATCGGCTTTATCCTGGCTTCGGCGTTTTCCGCGATCGTTGTGTATGCGCAGGAACTGGTGCCGGGCAGCGTGGGCATGATTGCCGGGATCTTCTTCGGCCTGATGTTCGGTTTTGGCGGCATTGGCGCTGCGCTGTTGGGGTACGTAGCGGACCTGCGTGGTATCGAATATGTGTATGGGTTGTGTTCGTTCCTGCCATTGTCCGGGTTGTTGGCGGTGTTCCTGCCAAGTACAGGTAAACGCTGAACGCGCCGGGGGCCTGACAGCGGCCCCCGGGCAATTGACTAGCCCCCTGGAGGTGGCTAGAGTGCCGCCTCTTTTTTCAATCACCTGCGTAGTAGCCAAAGCAATGCGCCGTACCCAGTCCCTCCCACACGCCCGCCAGCCTGCCCTTCAGGCGCTGCGTCGTGCATGGCCGAGTGACACGGTGCTCAAGCGCCGCCGCAGCGTGCTGTTTGCCTTCACCTTCTCGCCACACCTCGCCTGAACTGATCTGCGCTTTAGCGTCGCTCGCCGTTCCGGCGTGCGCGCCTGTTTTTGCACGTCTTTTCGGTTTGCCAGGAGTGGTACATGAACATGCGTTTATTGGCGGGCCTGTTGTTCGCCGTTTCTGTCGTGGGTTTCAGTTTGGGGGCCAGCTTGCCGCTGGTGTCGTTGCGCCTGCATGAAGCGGGGGCGAGCACCCTGGAAATCGGCATCATCTCGGCCATCCCTGCCGCCGGCATGATGCTCTCGGCTTTTCTGGTCGACGTCTGCTGCCGCCATCTCACCCGGCGTACTATCTATCTGCTGTGTTTCAGCCTGTGCACGGTCAGCATCGCCTTGCTCGAGTCCGCGTTCGGCTCGTTGTGGCTGCTGGCGTTGCTGCGCCTGGGCCTGGGGCTTGGCATGGGGATCGCCATCATCCTCGGCGAGTCGTGGGTCAACGAACTGTGCCCCGAACATAACCGCGGCAAGATCATGGCCCTGTACGCCACCAGCTTTACGGGCTTTCAGGTGCTGGGCCCGGCCATGCTGGCAGTGCTGGGCGCCGATAGCCCGTGGATCACGGGTGTTGTCACGGTCTGTTATGGGCTGGCGTTGCTGTGCATTGTGCTGACTGTGCCCAACGACCATGTCGAGCACGAAGAGGGCGAAAAAAGCTTCGGCCTGGCCGGGTTCTTCCGGGTGGCACCGGCGTTGTGCATGGCGGTGCTGTTCTTCTCGTTCTTCGATGCCGTGGTGCTGTCGCTGCTGCCGGTGTACGCCACCAGCCATGGCTTTGCCGTTGGCGTGGCGGCGTTGATGGTGACGGTGGTGTTTGCCGGCGACATGCTTTTCCAGCTGCCGCTGGGCTGGTTGGCCGATCGGGTTGAGCGCACAGGGCTGCACCTGGCGTGCGGGCTGGTGGCGATGGTGATCGGCATCGGTTTGCCTTGGCTGCTGAATCTGACCTGGCTGCTGTGGCCGCTGCTGGTGGTACTGGGCGCGGTGGCGGGGGGGATCTATACCTTGGCGCTGGTGCTGATCGGGCAGCGCTTCAAGGGCCAGGACCTGGTCACTGCCAACGCCAGCGTGGGCTTGCTCTGGGGCGTAGGCAGCCTGGTCGGGCCGTTGGTCAGTGGGGCGGCCATGAATGTCGCGCCCCACGGTTTGCCCATGGCGCTGGCACTGATGGCCGGGCTGTTCGTGTGCTTTGCCAGGCAGTCATACCGGCGCCGTGGGCGGATGCGGGCTGTGGCGCAGTGATATCCCTTTACGCCGCGCCGATGCTTACCCAGTAGCGCGTTCTGTACTCGACCCGCACGGGCAGGCTGCGGGTGAGCAGTTGCAGGATTTGCCCAGTGTCAGCCAACTGATAGGTGCCGGAAACCTTCAAGCCCGCCACTTCTGGAGCGCAGCGCAACAGGCCCGGTCGGTAGCGGCCGAGTTCGCTGGCAAACTCGGCAAGCGGCATCTGCTGCACGCTGAGTACACCTTCGGTCCAACCCCAGGGGTCGTTGTGCAGTGCTCTGGCCTGAATGCTGCCTTCGGCTGTGATTTGCAAGGTTTCACCGGGCAGCACCTGCCTCGCTGACGCCGAGGCAGGGAACAGCGTGACTTCACCACGCCGCACCGACAGCAGCAGGCCCTGGCTGTTTTCGCGCAGCAACAGCTGGCCATCGAAGGTGGTCAGCGGGCCGACAGGGGTGGCGACGTGGAATGGGCGGTTGTCGTTGGGGTTGCTGTCCAGGCTGACCTCGCCATGGATCAGTTTCAGCTGGCGTTGTTCCGCGCTGTAGTGCAAGTCGATGGCACTGGCAGTGTTGAGCTGCAGACGACTGCCGTCACTGCCTTGCCATTGACGCCGTTCGCCTGTGGCAGTGCTGGTGTCGGCCAGCAGTTGTGGCAGGCCCAGCGGTTCGCGCGCGGCCCAGCCCAGGCTGCCGCCGACGGCCAACAGCCCCAGCAACTTCAGGTGGTCCCTGCGGCTGGCTTTTGGGTGCTGGCTAGCGTCCAGGGTGCGCCGGCTCAGGTCCTTGGGCAGCCCGGCCAGTTCATCACCCAGATTACTGACCCGCTGCCAGGCCAGGCGGTTGTGTGGGTGGCTGGCCAGCCAGTGTTGAAACTGCTGCTCGGTGCGCGGGCTGGGGGTATCGAAACGCAGCTTCACCAGCCAGTCGATGGCCTGATCGACCTGCGCCTGTGCGGGCGTACCATCAGGCATCGGCATAGCGCAACCGGTAGCAGGCGCCCAGGGCTTTGGCCAGGTCGCGCTCAACAGTGGCCCTGGACACTCCTAGACGTTGGGCAACCTGCACGATGCTCAAACCGTCTAGCTGGGCCAGCAGGAACGCTTGGCGGACGCGCGGTTTCAACTGCTGCAAGGCGCGGTCGAGGCGTTCCAGGCTATCGAGGAGGACAAGCTTATCCTCTTCGCTGGGCACTTCTGCTTCGGGCAGGTGAGCCAGGCTCTCCTGATAGGCCCGCTCCAGCGCGCGGCGTCGGAACTGGTCGATCATCAAGCCACGGGCGATGCTGCTGAGGTAGGCACGGGGTTCTTTGAGCGGTGACACCTGGCGGGCGCGCAATAACCGCACGAAGGTATCCTGGGCCAGGTCTGCGGCATGTTCACTGCAACCGACCCGGCTGCGTAACCAGCCACGCAACCAGGCATGGTGAGACTGGTAGAGCAGAGCGACCTCGTTGGGCTTGAGCGTGTCGTTGATCTGCATCGTAGAGAAGGCCCAGTCCAGTGTTGTGTGCGATTGTGAATAGTTCTCAATTCTATGCGGGGAAGATGGCGCGGAGCAATGGCATGCCAAAGATTAGCTGCGCAAGAACCGGCGTTTGCCCGATGAACGGCTGCGCTAAGCTGGAACTGCAATCGACTTGATGGAGGTGCCATGATGCTGGCCGACCTTTCGCCTGAGGCCTATCGCGAGGCCGCGCAACACCTGGCGGCACTTGACCCGGACTGGTCACGGCATATCGCAGCGATCGGGCCCTGCCTGCACCAGGCTACCCCGGGACGGGAGCCTTATGAGGCGTTGGTGCGGGCGATTGCCTATCAGCAACTGCACGCCCGTGCCGCCGAGGCGATCCTGGGGCGTTTGCTGGCACTGTTCCCGGCAGATGATTTTCCGCAGCCAGAGCAGTTGTTGGCGGTAACCCCGGAAACCCTGCGTGCCTGCGGCTTTTCGGCGAGCAAGCTGGTGACGGTCCAGGGCATTGCTCAAGCCACTCTGGAGGGCCTGGTACCGACGCGGGAGCAGGCGTTAAACATGGCTGACGAGGCGTTGATCGAACGCCTGGTGGCGCTGCGTGGGGTAGGGCGGTGGACGGTGGAGATGCTGCTGATCTATAGCCTGGGCCGTTCTGACATTCTGCCGGTGGACGATTTTGGCGTGCGTGAGGGGTATCGGCGGCTCAAAGGGCTGGAGACGGCGCCGACACCGGCGCAAATGCGTTCGCTGGGCGGCGCCTGGCGGCCGTTTCGTACCGTGGCGGCCTGGTACCTGTGGCGGGCCTGAGGTTTTTGCATCGCCCGTACAGGCAACAACATATCCGGGAAACAAAGATGAACCTCTACACCACCCCCGACCAACGCTGGCAAGCCTTAAAGAGCCGCGACACTGCCGCCACAGGCCACTTTGTCTACGCCGTACGTACCACTGGCGTCTACTGCCACCCCGGCTGCAAATCACGCCAGGCCAAGCGCATGAACGTCGAGTTCTACGACACTGCCGCAGCCGCCGAGGCTGCCGGCTACCGTGCTTGCAAACGCTGTATCAGCAAGGCCAGCGCCACCCGCCACAGCCAGCTGGTTACCCACGCCTGCCGCTTGATCGAAACCAGCGACCCCGCGCCAAGCCTCGACCAACTCAGTGCACGGCTGGCCGTCAGCCCCTTCCACCTGCATCGGCTGTTCAAGGCCGAAACCGGGGTTACCCCCAAAGCCTACGCCATGGCCTTCCGTGCCCGGCGCCTGCGTGCGCACCTGGAAGGCGGCCAGCACTCAGTCACCGATGCTATCTACAACGCCGGCTACAACTCCAACAGCCGCTTCTACGAAAGCGCCGACCAGCGCTTGGGCATGCGCCCCCGGCAATACCGCGCCGGCGGTGTCGGGGCAACCATTCACTTCGCCCTTGGGCAGTGCTCGCTGGGTGCAATACTGGTCGCCCAGAGCGACAAGGGCATCTGCGCGATTCTGCTGGGCGACGACCCCGAGGGCTTGTTACACGAGCTGCAGGATCAGTTCCCCAAGGCCCACCTGATTGGCGGCGACAGCGCCTACGAAAACATGGTTGCCGAAGTGATCGGTTTCGTCGAAGCGCCAGCCTTGGGCCTCGCCCTGCCGCTGGATGTGCAAGGCACCGCGTTTCAGGAGCGGGTGTGGCAGGCGCTGCGTGAGGTGCCGGCCGGAAGCCGGGTCAGCTACACCGACATCGCCGAGCGCATTGGCACCCCCAAAGCCGTGCGGGCGGTAGCCATGGCCTGCGCGGCCAACCGTATTGCCGTGGCCATCCCTTGCCACCGCGTGGTGCGCCGGGATGGCGACATCAGCGGTTACCGCTGGGGCGTGGAGCGCAAACAGCAATTGCTGAAGCGAGAAACGGCACTCTCCTGACCGCCCGAAGCCGCGTAGAATCTCCCGCCAAATCGAATTGCAAAGAGGAATATTCGATGAGGCGTGTCAGCCTTGCCCGTTATTGCCCAGGTGTGATTGCCCTGCTGGCCCTGATGCTGTTGTTTGTCAGCCCGACCTGGTCGGCCCCGGCCACGCCATTGTCCAACCTGGCGGCTGCCGAGGCGCCCGCACTGGACGAAAACGCCAGCCTCGAACAGCTGAGCGACCGCTTGGACCTCATCCGGCAAGGCGTCACCAGCGAGGCCAACGACGACGTGCTGTCGCAACTGCGCCTGGGCGCGATGCAGGTTCAGCGTCAAGCTGATGCATTGAGTGCGCTGCGCACTGCCGATGTGGGAAAACTCGACGATCAGCTGAAGGTCATCGGCCCGGCCCAGCCGGACGAGGCCGCTACCCTGACGCAGCAGCGCAAAGCGCTGGAGGCCGAGAAAAAGGCGCTGGTAGCCCAGCAGGATCAGGCCACCAAGCTGACCCAGTCGGCCCGTGACCTGTCCACGCAAATCGTCAACCTGCGCCGCAGCCAGTTCAACTCGCAAATCACCAGCCGTGCAGCCTCGCCGCTGAGCCCGGCGTTCTGGCAGAGCATCATCCGCCCCACCCAGGACGACGTGGCGCGCCTGCGTGATCTGCGCGGTGAGGCGGCCGATGCCATCAGCAGCGCCTTCAGCGCCGAAAACCGCTGGCAGTTCGTTGCCAGCCTGGTGGCGGCAATTCTGGTGTGGACGTTGGTAAGGCGCGTGCTTGAACGCTTGCTGGCCAGTGCCATGATCCGTTGGTTACCGGAGGGCCGCCTGCGCCGCAGCGCCTTGGCTCTGGGCGTTAGCCTGGCAACCCTGGGCACCATCGCCGGCTCGGTGTCGTTGCTGCGCTGGGGGCTGGAAAGCAATGCAAGATTGGGTTCGGATATCGCCAGCCTGACCAATCACATTCTCACTCTGGTGGTGTTCAGTGCCTTCATCACAGGCCTGGGCCGCGCCATGCTGATGCTGCAGCGTCCGTCCTGGCGGCTGCCGGCGATCCACGACGAAGTCGCCAGTGCGCTGGGCTGGTTCCCGAAGGTGCTGGCATTGGCACTGATGGTCATGATGACCATGGAGCGCATGAACAGCGTGATCGGCGCCAGCCTGGCGCTGACGGTGGCTGTCAACGGGCTGACCGCGCTGGTGGTGGCGCTCACCTTTGCAGGCGCGCTGCTGTGTTACCGCCGCACCCTGCGCAAGCATGACCTGGAGCGCCCGACGGGCCTGGCCGGGCTCATCCCGTTCGTGATGGTCATCTGGCTGACGTTGATCCTGCTGGCCCTGCTCACCGGCTACCTGACACTCGCCTATTTCCTCACCGCCAAGCTGTTGTGGGTCAGCCTGGTGATCACCTGCGCCTACTTGCTGACCACCTTCTTCGGCGACCTGTGCGAAACCCTGCTGTCGCCCCGCCAGCCCGGTGGCCTGGCACTGGCGTCGACCCTGGGTCTGGCGCCTCGCCACCAGGCCCAGGCCAGTACCATACTGGCCGGCATCGGCCGCACTGTCGTGCTGTTCCTGGCACTGCTGCTGGTGTTGATGCCGTCGGGCACCAGCCCTAGCGAATTGCTGTTGAGTCTGGGCGACTGGGATGGGACCGGCGGCAAGGTGCTCGGCAACCTGAACATCGTGCCGCAGGACATCATGCTGGCCTTGGCGATCTTCCTCGGCGGCCTGTTCGCCATCCGTGTGGTCAAGCGCTGGCTGAGCGACCGCCTGCTGCCGGAAACCGAGATGGACGCCGGTATGCGGGCCTCGCTGGTGACCTTGGTGGGTTACCTGGGTTTCCTGTTCCTGGCCATGCTGGTGATGTCGACCTTGCGTATCAACCTCACCAGCCTGACCTGGGTGGTCAGTGCCCTGTCGGTCGGTATCGGTTTCGGTTTGCAGCAGATCGTGCAGAACTTCATTTCCGGCCTGATCCTGCTGACCGAGCGCCCGGTGAAGGTCGGCGACTGGGTCAGCCTGGCGGGTGTCGAGGGTGATATCCGCCGCATCAATGTCCGCGCCACCGAGATCCAGATGTCTGACCGCTCCACGGTGATCGTGCCCAACTCGCAGTTCATCTCGCAGAACGTGCGCAACGTGACCATGGGCAACGCGCTGGGCGTGGTCAGCATTACCCTGACACTGCCGCTGGAGACCGATGCCAACCGTGTGCGTGAGCTGCTGCTGGCGGCTTACCATGAGCATGAGGCGATTCTGGATGCGCCAGCTACCTCGGTGTCGTTCAAGGACCTGACGGCCAGCGGCATGGTGATTGGTGTGAGTGGCTATGTGGCCGGGCCGCGGCAGGTATCGGGAGCCCGCAGCGACCTGCTGTTCACCATTCTTGGCCGATTGCGTGATGAAGGCATTCCACTGTCTTCGCCGCAGAGCATGGTGCTGGTGCAGGAGGGGGCGCGGCCGGCTGACGAGTCGGTGTAGGCATCGGGTGGGCTGTCCAGCTGGCAGGAGCGGGTTTACCCGCGAAAGGGCCGGCCCTGCTGGCCAATTTCCACCCGCCGTTCACTGTTGCCGCCGCTACCGTATTCGCGGGTAAACCCGCTCCTACACAGATTGGTGGTGGACACACCTCTGGGGTTGGACACAGGCCGTCGTGTAGGAACGGGTTTACCCGCGAAAGGGTCAGGCCTGCTGGCCAATTTCCACCCGCCGTTCACTGT
>NZ_JBICJR010000081.1:0-33385 GCF_043103245.1 Pseudomonas sp. YQ_6 | reverse complement strand
GGCTGGACACAGGCCGCCGTGTAGGAGCGGGTTTACCCGCGAAGAGGCCGGCCCTGCTGGCCAATCTCCACCAGCCGTTCACCGTTGCCACCGCCACCGTATTCGCGGGTAAACCCGTTCCTACCACGGTGGTGGACACACATCGGGGGGGGCACAGGCCGTTGTAGGAGCGGGTTCACCCGCGAAAGGGCCGGGCCTGCTGGCTCAAATCTGTGAAACCAGCGCCTCCAGCTGTTCCTGCCGCTCAGCCTGATTCAGCTTCGCCCCGGGATTCAGGGTGGACCATTGCGGGTGCGCCCGCGCCTTGACCAGCGCCTCCGGCAACTTGCCCTCGCGCCAGGCCTTTTCATCCAGCTCACCCAGCCTGATGCTGTCCTGCGCCGCATGCCCGCGGTTATCCAGCGCCACCATCAACTGCTGCTGACGCAAGGCCAGCAAACGCAATACCGTGTCGTCCACGGTCAGCTCGCGCTTGCCCTTGAGCTTGCCCATCAACCGTGACCCATAGTTGCGCGCCGTCTGCAGCGCGCCACCGGCAATCGCTCCGGCCAGCGCCGCCGCACCGAGGGTAAGGCCACCAACCAGCAAATCGACCCCGGCACCTGCCGCAGCACCTGCCGCCACACCGCTGCCCAAGCGCACGCCCAGCAGTTTCAAAGTCTCCGGATTGAACAGGTCATCGCCCCAGCGGCCATCCAGCAATGGCAGGTCGCTGGCATGAGCATCCTCGCGGCGGAAGGCATACAGCTTGAGCAAGGCTTCGACGCAGCGTTGTTCTCGTTGGCGTATGTCCTGGCGCAGCGCCTCGATGGCCCGGGCTTCTGCCGCTGGTTCGGCCTCGACACTGCGCCGGCATGCAGCGCAATCGAGCAGCAGCTCGGCAATCAGGCGCTTCCCGCTGTGCCGGCGAGCCAGGCGCTGCGCCTGCTGGTCGTCGATCAGCCGCTGCAGCGCCGGGCGGGCGTTTTCCAGCAGCAGCGCCAGGCTTTCGTACAAACGGCGCTCGCCATCCTCTGGCGGGGCCACGCTGTCGAACCGCACCAATGCGTGAAGCCCAAGCCGGGCAAGGGCTTCACGCCATTCAGGCTCGCGGTGCTGGCTGCTGGCGACGAAGTTGAGCACCGGCAGCAACGGCTTGCCGCAGTTGGCCAGTACTTCCAGTTCGTCGCGGTACTTGGCAAGCACCGGCTCGCGCGCATCGATCACATACAGCCCGGCATTACTGGCCAGCAGTTGGCGCAATACCTTGGCCTCCTGCTCGAAACGCTGGCGCGCTTCGCTGCCTTGCAGAAAACGCTCCAGGCGGGCCGGGCCGTCCAGGCGCTCGCCCGGGCGTTCCAGACGTTCAAGGTAGTCGAGCAGGGCGATGGCATCTTCCAGGCCGGGCGTGTCGTACAGCTCCAGCAAGGGTTCACCGTCCACAGACAGCCGCGCACCTTCCACATGGCGGGTGGTGCTGGGGCGGTGGGACACTTCGCCAAAACCGACGTCGCGGGTCAGGGTGCGCAGTAGCGAGGTTTTGCCAACATTGGTATGGCCGACCACGGCCAGTTTCAGTGGCTCAGTCATGGCCATGCTCCAGCCAGGTCAGCGGTGAGGTGTCGGCATGTTGCAGGCCAAGGCGGTCAAGAGCTTCGTGCCAATCGCCCAGGCGCTCGGCATCGAGGGGCTGGCCCGGTGCAGCCTGCAGCAGCCAGATACGGGTTGCGCCGGCATTGCGCGCCAGTTCGGCGAGCAGCGCCAAGCTGCCGCGGTCGGGCGAGCGGCGTGGGTCGCAGGCGATGGCCAGGCGTGCCGGCGGGAAGCGGCTGAGCTGCTCCAACAGCCGGTTGCGTGATTCGCGGCTGTCGAGTACGCCGGCATCGGTCACGCTTTTGGGCAGGGCGGGTGGCCAGGGGCGCTGGTCGTCCAGCTCCAGGCCGACCAGCAGGGCACCGCTGCTGCCGCTTTCCAGCTGCCCGGCGGCAAACTGTGGCAAGGCTTGCGGGGCAGCATCCTGCACGCCGATGCGCTCGCTGCGCGGCATCAGTGCTTCGCGCAGTTGCGCGTAGCCGGGCAGGCCCAGGTCCAGCGTCAGGCGTTCGCGGCCCTGGCGCCAGCGCCACAGGCATAACCCGGCCAGCAGCAGGCGGGGCAGCAGGCCGTATACCAGTACCACGCCAAGCAGCCAGCTGGCCCAGGCCTGGCGTGCCATGTCCAGGGCCGGCAGGCTGTCGCCGCTGGCGCGGATCATGGCTTCGTCGGGCACGGCGAAGCCCAGCAACGAGGGCAGGGCGCCCAGTGCTTGGGTCAGGTGAATGAACGGGTCGGCGGCGAGCAAGGTGGTTTCCCAGACAAAGCCATAGCGCCGGGTTGCCAGCAAGACCAGCAGCATGCCCAGCGCGGTGAGCATCGCCAGCAGCCAAAGGCCGTGTACCAACAGGCCGAGCAGCCACCGGTTGAGGCGTTGACGTTGCAGCAGCACCAGCAGCGCTGGCGCCAGGTGCGCGGCCCTGGCATCGCGGGCAAAGCGTTCGCTCAGCCACAGCCACAAGCGGCCCAGCCCTGCGCCATGCTCGCCGCTCAGGGCAAAACCCATGCCCCAGCCAAGTAGCATCAGCAGGTTCAGCCCGAGCAGGCTGCCCAGCGCCCAGAACACATTCACCGGGCGCTGCCCGTCACCGAGGGCGGCCAGCCCCAGGCCTGCGCCACTGAGCACGGCCAGCAGCAGCAGGGCCAGCAGCGCCAGACGCGCGCCCTGCTTCCAATGGCGCAGGGCGCCGGTCATGTCATCGCGCTCGGCCAGGAACAGCGCACGTGTTTCGATGCGCGTGGCCAGGTCGCCACCTAGCTGGCGGGCGTGGCGGTTCGCTTCCTGGTCTTCCAGCGGGCCGGCATGTTCTTCGCGCAGGCGTACCGCTTCGGTGAGCCAGCGCTTGTCCAGTGGCGTGGGTGCAGTCACAAGGTCTTCCATTGCACAGGTCAAGGCAGAAGCATAACCCACACGCCCGGTGCTATCCTCGCCGGCATGAATACATCACTCCCCCTCAGCCTGATCGCGGCTTATGCCGAGAACCGCGTGATCGGCATCGACAACTCCATGCCCTGGCATTTGCCGGGGGACTTCAAGTACTTCAAGGCCACCACCCTGGGCAAGCCGATCATCATGGGGCGCAAGACCTGGGACTCGCTGGGGCGGCCGCTGCCTGGGCGGCTGAACATCGTGGTCAGCCGCCAGCCGGGGCTTGAACTGGCGGGTGCCGAGGTGTTCGCCTCGCTTGAAGAGGCGTTGGTGCGGGCCGAGCAGTGGGCGCGCGGGCAGGGCGTCGGTGAGCTGATGCTGATTGGTGGCGCGCAGCTGTATGGGCAGGCGCTGGAGAAGGGGCTGGTCAGTCGCATGTACCTGACGCGGGTTGAGTTGGCGCCAGAGGGGGATGCGTGGTTCCCGGCGTTTGATGAAGGGCAGTGGAGGCTGACTTCTAGCGAGGTACAGGCTGAGGAAGGTAAGCCGGTGTATCACTTCGAGGTTTGGGATAAGGGTTGAGATTGTTGGGGGCTGCTCTGCAGCCCTTCGCGGGTGAACCCGCTCCTACGGGGGCCGCAGGGGGGCAGAGATTGTTGGGGCTGCTTTGCAGCCCTTCGCGGGTGAACCCGCTCCTACACGGGACCGCAGGGGGTTTAGGTTTTGAGCAAGACACGAGCGGCCTTGTCGCGAAAGGGGCGCAATGCGCCCCGGCGATCTGTCAGGTGTGGCTCAGCTCGGCATGTTCATCACCGGCCAGCACTTCCTTGTCAGTCTCTTTCAACAGCTGGCTGGTGACAACGCCCGCCGTCATCGAACCGTTCACGTTCAACGCCGTACGGCCCATGTCGATCAGCGGCTCCACCGAAATCAGCAACGCCACCAGTTCCACCGGCAAGCCCATGGCTGGCAGCACGATCAGCGCGGCAAAGGTGGCACCGCCGCCCACGCCGGCAACCCCTGCAGAGCTCAGCGTGACGATGGCCACCAGGGTGGCGATCCACAGCGGGTCGAAGGTGTCGATGCCTACCGCTGGCGCGACCATCACCGCCAGCATGGCAGGATAGAGCCCGGCGCAGCCGTTCTGGCCAATGGTGGTGCCGAACGATGCGCTGAAGCTGGCGATCGATTGCGGCACGCCCAGACGGCGGGTTTGTGCCTCGATGTTCAGCGGAATGCTGGCGGCGCTGGAACGGCTGGTGAAGGCGAAGGTCAGCACCGGCCACACCTTGCGGAAGAAGCGCAGCGGGCTCACACCGGTGGCGGCGAGGATGATGCCATGCACCACGAACATCAACCCCAGGCCCAGGTACGACACCACCACGAAGCTGCCCAGCTTGAGGATGTCCTCCGTGTTGGAGCTGGCCACTACTTTTGTCATCAACGCCAGCACGCCATAGGGGGTCAGCTTCATCACGACCCGCACCAGGCGCATCACCCAGGCCTGCAGGGTATCGATGGCGGACAGGGCGCGCTCGCCCTTCTCGGCGTCGTCCTTGATCAGCTGCAGCGCGGCCAGACCGAGGAACACCGCAAAGATCACCACGCTGATGATTGAGGTCGGCTTGGCCCGCGCCAGGTCGCCTACCGGGTTGCTGGGGATGAACGACAGCAGCAGTTGCGGGATGTTGAGGTCGGCAACCTTGCCCGCGTAGTCACTGTGGATAACCTGCATGCGTGCGCTTTCCTGGACGCCGGCCACCAGGCCCTCGGCGCTGAGGCCGAACAGGTTGGTCAACACAATGCCGATCAGGGCGGCAATGGCCGTGGTCAGCAGCAGGGTGCCAATGCTCAGCACGCTGATGCGGCCCAGCGAAGAGGCAGTGTGCAAACGTGCCACGGCACTGAGAATCGAGGCGAAGATCAGCGGCATGACGATCATCTGCAGCAGGCCGACATAGCCGTTGCCGACCAGATCGAGCCAGGCGATGGTTGCCTTGAGCACGGGGTGGCCAGCGCCATAGATCGTGTGCAGCACAAGGCCGAAGACCACGCCCAGCACCAGGCCAAGCAGTACCTTCTTGGCCAGGCTCCAGTCGGTGCGGCGGGTTTGTGCCAGACCCAGCAACAGGGCCAGGAACGCCAGCAGGTTGAGTGACAGCGGCAGGTTCATTGAAGCTCCAGCAGAAAAAAGCATAAGTGGCATCGCCTCTGTGAGCGATTGCGAACGGAAATGCTAACAGCCTGAAAACAAACGAATTTATACCCAAATGGAATTTACATAGTCGTTTATGGAATAACGGGATGTCGCAGATTGCAATGAACAAGGCGTTTTCGGCTGCCTGGAGGTCGTTATCGGGGGCTTGCAGTAGGAATTGTTGCACTAGCGTTTCTGGGTCATTTCAGGAGATTCGTACATGAAAGTCGCTGCGAAAGCCGCCGCCATTGGCCTGTCCCTGCTGTTCAGTATCGAAACCTTCGCCACGGAGCTCAAACACTGGCCTGCTGACGCGGCCAAACAGCTCGACAGCATGATCGCCGCCAATGCCAACAAGGGTAACTACGCGGTGTTCGACATGGACAACACCAGTTACCGCTATGACCTGGAAGAAGCCTTGCTTCCGTTCATGGAAAACAAGGGCCTGCTAAGCCGCGACAAGCTCGACCCTTCGTTGAAGCTGATGCCGTTCAAGGACACTGCCGAGCACAAGGAAAGCCTGTTCAGTTACTACTACCGGCTGTGTGAGATCGATGACATGGTCTGCTACCCGTGGGTAGCCCAGGTGTTCTCCGGCTTTACCTTGCAGGAGCTGAAGGTGCAGGTGGATGAGCTGATGGCTTCGACCAAGCCGATCCCCAGCACCTATTACGAAGGCGACCAGGTCAAGGCCATCGAGGTTCAGCCGCCCAAGGTCTTCAAGGGCCAGGCCGAGCTGTACAACAAGCTGATGGAGAACGGCATCGACGTCTATGTGATTTCGGCGGCCTCCGAAGAGCTGGTACGCATGGTCGCCTCGGACCCCAAGTATGGTTACAACGTGAAGCCCCAGAACGTGATTGGCGTGAGCCTGCTGCTCAAGGACCGCGCCAGCGGACAGCTGACCACTGCGCGCAAGCAGATCAGCGCCGGGCACTACGATGCCAAGGCTAACGAGGGCCTGGAGCTGACCCCTTACCTGTGGACCCCGGCCACCTGGATGGCGGGCAAGCAGGCGGCGATCCTTACCTACATCGACGAATGGAAGAAACCGGTGCTGGTGGGCGGCGACACGCCGACCAGCGATGGCTACATGCAGTTCCACGGGGTGGATGTGGGCAAAGGCGGTATCCACCTGTGGATAAACCGCAAGGCCAAGTACATGGACCAGCTCAACGGGATGATTGCCAAAAATGCGGCGGCGCAGGCCAAGGAAGGGTTGCCGGTGACGGCGGACAAGAACTGGGTGATTGTCACGCCGGAGCAGATCCAGTAACGGGAATATCAACCATCGCGGCCCACAATGAGGGTCTGGGCCGCTTTCTGGTCAATGTTCTGCGCCAACAGGGTCACTTGTTCAATGGCACGTTCACGGATCCTGGCGCCCTCAGGGCCGAGGGTCTGTTCGACCACTACACTGTGCGCCGCGAAGCGAGAGCTTTGATCCAGCCTTTATCCACAGGCAAAAAAAACCGGCGTACGAGACGCCGGTTGTGCCAATGCCAGAAAAGCCCTTACAGCCCTTCGAGCATTGCCTTGTTACGCACCGCACCCTTGTCGGCACTGGTGGCCAGCAGGGCATAGGCCTTGAGCGCGGTGGTTACCTTGCGTGGACGGACCTCGGCTGGCTTCCAGCCCTTCTTGTCCTGCTCGACACGGCGTTCCGCCAGCTCTTCATCGCTGACCAGCAGGTTGATCGAGCGGTTAGGGATGTCGATCAGTACCTTGTCGCCGTCGCGCACCAGGCCGATGGCGCCGCCCGCCGCGGCCTCTGGCGAGGCGTGGCCGATCGACAGGCCCGAAGTACCGCCTGAGAAGCGACCGTCGGTGAGCAGGGCGCAGGCCTTGCCCAGGCCTTTGGACTTGAGGTACGAGGTCGGGTAGAGCATTTCTTGCATGCCCGGGCCGCCTTTCGGGCCTTCGTAGCGGATGATGACGATGTCGCCGGCTTTCACCTCGTCGGCGAGGATGCCGCGCACGGCGCTGTCCTGGCTTTCGAAGATCTTCGCGGTGCCCTCGAACACGTGGATCGATTCGTCCACACCGGCCGTTTTGACCACGCAGCCATCCAGTGCGATGTTGCCGTACAGCACGGCCAGGCCGCCCTCTTGCGAGTAGGCGTGTTCGAAGCTGCGGATGCAGCCGTTTTCACGGTCGTCGTCGAGGGTTTCCCAACGGGTCGACTGGCTGAATGCGGTCTGGGTCGGGATACCGGCAGGGCCAGCCTTGAAGAAGGTGTGCACAGCTTCGTCATCGGTCTGGGTGATGTCCCATTTGGCGATGGCTTCTTCCATGCTGCGGCTGTGCACGGTCGGCAGGTCGGTGTGCAGCAGGCCGCCACGGGCCAGCGAACCGAGGATGCTGAAGATGCCGCCAGCGCGGTGGACGTCTTCCATGTGGTACTTCTGGATGTTCGGCGCCACTTTGCACAGCTGCGGCACTTTGCGTGACAGGCGGTCGATGTCGCGCAGGTCGAAGGCCACTTCACCTTCCTGTGCTGCGGCCAGCAGGTGCAGGATGGTGTTGGTCGAACCGCCCATGGCGATGTCCAGCATCATGGCGTTTTCGAACGCTTTGAAGTTGGCGATGCTGCGTGGCAGTACCGACTCGTCATTCTCGCCGTAGTAGCGCTTGCACAGCTCGACGATGGTGCGGCCGGCCGTGAGGAACAGCTGTTCGCGGTCAGAGTGCGTGGCCAGGGTCGAACCGTTGCCCGGCAGGGCCAGGCCCAAGGCTTCGGTCAGGCAGTTCATCGAGTTGGCGGTGAACATGCCGGAGCACGAACCGCAGGTCGGGCAGGCGCTGCGCTCGTATTCGGCGACTTTCTCGTCGGAGGCCGTGGAGTCGGCCGCAATGACCATGGCATCGACCAGGTCCAGGCCGTGGCTGGCCAGCTTGGTCTTGCCGGCTTCCATCGGACCGCCGGAAACGAAGATCACCGGGATGTTCAGGCGCAGGGCGGCCATCAGCATGCCGGGGGTGATCTTGTCGCAGTTGGAGATACAGACAATAGCGTCGGCGCAGTGCGCATTGACCATGTATTCCACGGCGTCGGCAATGATTTCGCGGCTTGGCAGCGAGTACAGCATGCCGTCGTGGCCCATGGCGATGCCGTCGTCGACCGCGATGGTGTTGAATTCCTTGGCCACGCCACCGGCGCGTTCGATTTCGCGGGCCACCAGCTGGCCCAGGTCCTTCAGGTGCACATGGCCCGGGACGAACTGGGTGAACGAGTTGGCGATGGCGATGATCGGTTTCTTGAAGTCTTCGTCCTTCATCCCGGTGGCGCGCCACAGGGCACGGGCGCCGGCCATGTTGCGGCCTTGGGTGGAAGTCTTGGAACGATAATCAGGCATGAAACACTCCTGGCGGCTTAATCAGGTCACAAATAGGGGAGTGAGCTTCTCTTGTCCTTTGCGCCGCAGGTCGGTTGCCACTGGCACGGATGGGGCCAAGACTGCGCGGGATCGCCGCGTGCTTGACCAGAGCTCATAAACCCGCCGGGGATGACTGGCGATGAATAGGCCGATTCTACACCGCTGGCGCGGTGAGGGAATGCAGATGTGGATGGTTGGCGGGGGGATTGCGGCAGGAAAGGGCCGCTGGGCGGCCCTTTTTGGCAGATATCAGCTGTTTGGCAGTAACCGGCAGGTGATGCTTTTGATGTAGCGGGTTTCGGCGATGGCCGGGTGTACCGGGTGATCCGGGCCCTGACCGCCTCGCTCAAGCAGCTGCATGTTGCGGTCCAGGTGGCGGGCACTGGTCAGCAGGATGTTGTTCAGGTCGTCCTCGGGCAGGTGCATCGAGCACGAGGCGCTGACGAGGATGCCGTCTTTGTTCAACATGCGCATGGCCTGTTCGTTCAGGCGGCGGTAGGCCGCTTCGCCGTTTTTCAGGTCCTTTTTGCGCTTGATGAAGGCAGGTGGGTCGGCAATGATCACGTCGAAGCGTTCTTCGGCTGCCTTGAGCTCGCGCAGGGCTTCGAACACGTCGCCTTCGATGCAGGTCAGCTTCTCGCTGATGCCGTTCAGTGCAGCGTTACGCTCCACGCCGTCCAGGGCAAAGCCCGAGGCATCGACGCAAAACACTTCGCTGGCGCCGAAGGCACCGGCCTGCACGCCCCAGCCACCGATGTAGCTGAACAGGTCGAGTACACGCTTGCCCTTCACGTACGGTGCCAGGCGGGCGCGGTTCATGCGGTGGTCGTAGAACCAGCCCGTCTTCTGGCCTTCGCGCACCGGGGCTTCGAACTTGACGCCGTTCTCTTCCAGCGGCACCCAGTCCGGCACTTCGCCGTAGACGGTCTCGACATAGCGCTGCAGGCCTTCGGCGTCGCGCGCGGCCGAATCGTTCTTGAACAGGATGCCGCTGGGCTTGAGCACCTGCACCAGTGCGGCGATCACGTCATCCTTGTGCGCTTCCATGGTGGCCGAGGCCAGCTGCACCACGAGGATATCGAAGAAGCGGTCGACCACCAGGCCAGGGAGCAGGTCGGAGTCACCGTAGACCAGGCGGTAGCACGGCTGGTCGAACAGGCGCTCGCGCAGCGACAGGGCGACGTTCAAGCGGTGTACCAGCAGCGACTTGTCCAGCGGCAGCTTGATGTCGCGTGACAGCAGGCGGGCGCAGATCAGGTTGTTCGGGCTCAGTGCGACGATGCCCAGCGGCTTGCCGTTGGCTGCCTCGAGAATGGCCTGCTGACCCGCCTGGAAGCCTTGCAAAGGGGTCGCGCTGACATCGACTTCGTTGCTGTAGACCCACAGGTGGCCGGCGCGCAGGCGGCGGTCGGCATTGGCTTTGAGGCGAAGGCTGGGCAGGGACATGACGTCGCTCCGGGAAAAAGAGCGGGATTATAGCGTGTCTGCTGTGCTTTCGCCTTTAGAGGTGTGGTAACTGGGAGCGCTTAGAGGGTTAAAATGCCGCGTCCTAAACGAGTGTGCACGTATGTCCCAAGAACTCAGCGCCGAACAGATCCAGCAAGCCTTGCAAGGCATCACCATCCCGCCTCAACCGCAGATCATGGTCGATCTGCAGTTCGAGCAGTACATGCCTGACCCAGACCTGGAAACCATCGCCAAGCTGATTTCCCAGGACCCGGGCCTCTCTGGTGCCTTGCTCAAGCTGGTCAACTCTCCGCACTTCGGCTTGTCGAACAAGATCGGTTCGATCCAGCGTGCGGTGAACCTGCTGGGGAGCCGTTCGATCATCAACCTGATCAACGCCCAGTCGATCAAGGGCGAGATGAGTGACGAGACCATCGTTACCCTCAACCGCTTCTGGGATACCGCCCAGGACGTCGCGATGACCTGCCTGACACTGGCCAAGCGTACCGGCATACAGGCGGCGGACGAGGCCTATACCCTTGGCCTCTTCCATGACTGTGGCGTGCCGTTGATGCTCAAGCGCTTCCCCGATTACATGGACGTGCTGGAAGAGGCATACGCCAAGGCCGACGAAGAAACACGCGTGGTCGATACCGAAAACCGCACGTTCAACACCAACCATTCAGTGGTCGGCTACTTCACAGCCAAATCCTGGCGCTTGCCCGAGCACCTCACTGCGGCCATCGCCAACCACCACAATGCCTTGGCCGTGTTCCGCGACGATACCTCGCGCAATACCCAGAGCCAGCTGAAAAACCTGCTGGCGGTGCTGAAGATGGCCGAGCATATCTGCGCGTCCTACCGGGTGCTGGGCAACCAGTCGGTGGACCACGAATGGAATGCGGTCGGCCCTTTGGTGCTCGATTACATTGGCTTGTCGGAATACGATTTCGAAAACCTCAAGCAGAATATTCGCGAGTTGGGCGGACACTGACACATGCCGGAATTGCCAGAAGTAGAAACCACCCGGCGCGGTATTGCGCCACACCTGGAAGGCCAGCGCGTCAGCCGTGTGGTGGTACGCGACCGACGCCTGCGCTGGCCGATTCCGGAAGACCTTGATGTGCGCCTGTCAGGGCAGCGCATCGTCAGCGTGGAGCGACGCGCCAAGTACCTGTTGATCAATGCCGAAGTGGGGACGCTGATCAGCCATTTGGGCATGTCGGGCAACCTGCGGCTGGTCGAGCTGGGCTTGCCGGCGGCCAAGCATGAGCATGTCGACATCGAGCTGGAGTCCGGGCTGATGCTGCGCTACACCGACCCACGCCGCTTTGGTGCCATGCTGTGGAGCCTGGATCCTCTGAACCATGAGCTACTGCTGCGCCTGGGGCCTGAGCCGCTGACCGACCTGTTCGATGGTGAACGGCTGTTCCAGCTGTCCCGCGGGCGGTCGATGGCGGTCAAGCCGTTCATCATGGACAACGCGGTGGTGGTAGGGGTGGGCAACATCTACGCCACCGAGGCGCTGTTTGCCGCCGGTATCGACCCACGCCGGGAGGCGGGCGGGATTTCCCGGGCGCGCTACCTGAAACTGGCGATCGAGATCAAACGGGTGCTGGCGGCGGCGATCGAGCAGGGTGGTACCACCTTGCGTGACTTCATCGGTGGCGATGGGCAGCCAGGGTACTTCCAGCAGGAACTGTTTGTGTACGGGCGTGGCGGGCAGCCGTGCAAGGTATGCGGCACTGAGTTGCGCGAAGTGAAGCTGGGGCAGAGGGCGAGCGTGTACTGCCCGCGCTGCCAACGATAAAACGTTCGCTGCAAACCTGTTGAAGCAAAACCTGAACGTTGGCGCGGTAACTGTGGGAGCGGGCAAGCCCGCGAAGCAGGCGACGCGATGAATGGCACCGGCTGCGCCGGTGTTCGCGGGCATGCCCGCTCCCACAGGGAGCGTGCAGCGAAGGGCAGTGATCAGCCCTTGCCAGTGATCCGGCGATACTTGGCCATCAGCTGTTCTTCGGTTTCCGGGTGCGCTTCATCCAGCGGGATGCAGTCGACCGGGCACACCTGCTGGCACTGCGGCTCGTCGTAATGGCCTACGCACTGGGTGCACAGGTTAGGGTCGATCACGTAGATCTCTTCGCCTTGGGAGATAGCCTCGTTCGGGCACTCGGGTTCGCAGACGTCGCAATTGATGCAATCGTCGGTGATGATCAGGGACATGGGGACTCCGGCCGGGGCTCACAGCCCGGGCATGTTCAACGCAATGGGCACAATTGTGCCGCATTCGCGCCCGCAGTGCACGCGGGCGCGACAATCAGGCGTCAGGCTTGCTTCTTGAAGCGTTCAGTCAGTGCGTCGGCCACCACCGGGTGGACGAACTTGCTGATATCACCGCCCAGCGCAGCAATCTCCCGGACCAGGGTCGAGGAAATGAACGAATAACGCTCCGACGGCGTCAGGAACAGGCTCTCGACATCGGGGGCCAGTTGCCGGTTCATGTTCGCCAGCTGGAACTCGTACTCGAAGTCGGACACCGCACGCAGGCCACGCAGGAAGACGTTGGCGCCCTGTTCCTTGGCGAAATGCGCCAACAGGGAAGAGAAGCCGATGACTTCGACATTGGGCAGGTGCTTGGTGACCTCACGGGCGAGCTCAACCCGTTGTTCCAGGGGGAACAAAGGGTTTTTCTTGGGGCTGGCCGCCACCGCGATGATCACGTGGTCGAATAGCCGCGAAGCGCGCTCGACCAGATCGCCATGGCCTTTGGTAATGGGGTCGAAAGTACCCGGGTACAACACTCGGTTCATCGCGTCATCCTGGCTGGAGTGCGTTGGGGAGTCGGATGGTAGCGCAGCGACGGCGCCCCGGCCAAGTCATGCGGCCGACTGATGGCACTATAGACAGGGGCCATGTTCGTTGTCATGCGCTGTGTGCCAGGCGGCTGACCAGTGCTTCGCTGAGCCTGGCGCTGATGGCATACACCGACAATTGCGGGTTGGCGCCGATGCTGGTGGGGAACAGTGAACCGTCGTGAATCGACAGGTTTTCCAGCTGGTGATGGCGGCCCAGGCTGTCGCACACCGCGTGGCGCGGGTCTTCGCCGAGGGCACAGCCGCCCATTACATGGGCGCTGCCCAAGCGCGTGCGGAAGGGCTCCAGACGCAGTTTGTCGATCATGGTCAGGGCCTGTTCCAGGCTAGAGGCGGCGCTGGCGTCGCTGTGCACCGGGGTTACCTGGGTGGCGCCAGCAGCGAACTGTATTTGCGCCATGCTGCGGTAGGCGCGCCGCAGGCCATCCCGCAGGTAGTCGGTGACCGGGTAATCGAGCACGGGTGAACCATCGCCGCGCAGTTCCACGGTCCCGCCTTGGCTTTCGGGGTGAAAACCATCGCGTAGCAGCGCCAGCATCACATGGGTATGTGGCAGCTCGGCCATGCGCTGGGCACTTTCGTGGCCGAGCCCGCCCAGCAGGGTGCTGGCCAGGGCCGGATGCAGCGGCGGTACTTCCAGCTTGTAGCCAGCCGGGCCGTCTACGCCGCCTTGCCACTGAAAGTGATCGCTGTAGATCGATTGCGGGGCGCCATGGTAGGGGTCGATACGCTCGCTGAAGCGTGCCGCACTGAAGTTGACCAGGTGCAGGAAGGTTCGCTTGCCCAGGCGACCATGCGGGTCGGGCGCGGCAGAGCGCAGCAGCAGGGCCGGGCTGTTGATACCGCCACCGGCCAGGAGGTAATGGCGTGCCCGCACGCCGACCTGCCTGCCGGTAGGGTGTATGCCCTGGGCGTCCAGGGCCTGGCATGTCAGGCTCTGAATGCGTTCGCCGTTGTGGGTGAAGCGCTCGGCCCGCGCCAGGTACAGCAGTTCGCCGCCTTGCTCGAGGGTGGCAGGTATACGGGTCACCAGCATCGATTGCTTGGCATTCACAGGGCAGCCCATGCCGCAGTAGCCCAGGTTCCAGCAGCCGCGCACATTGCGCGGGATCACCCCCCAGCGGTAACCCAGCTGTTCGCAGCCCCGGCGCAGCACATCGTTGTTGGCATTTCGGCGGCAAGGCCCAAGGGCTGATGCCCAGTTCCTGCTCCATGCGCTCGAACCAGGGGCGCAGTTCATCCTCGCCCAAACCGTTCACGCCATGGACCGAGGCCCAGTGCGCCAGGGTTTGCGGTGGAGTACGAAAGCTCGAGGTCCAGTTCACCAGCGTGGTGCCGCCCACGGCGCGGCCCTGCAGGATGGTAATGGCGCCATCCTTGCTCATGCGCCCCAGCCCTTCCTGGTAAAGGCTGGCGTAGGCTTCGCTCTCCAGCAGGTGGAAATCGCTGCTGGTCTTCAGGGGGCCTTCTTCGATCAGCAGTACCTTGAAACCGGCAGCGCTGAGCATCTGCGCACTGGTGGCGCCGCCGGCACCACTGCCGATCACGGCAATGTCGGCCTCCAGAAACAGGTCGTGCTCCAGGCGAGAGGCGTCGTGGGTGATCCAGCCGCGTTCGAGGCCTTGGCGAAACGGGTCGGGGACAGGCATTGGCGATGCTCTTGTTGTTTTCAGATTTTCGGTGGGCCCGGGTAACCGCAGTCTGCCCAGGATTCGGGGCGTTCGTACCAGGCCATTTGCAGCAGTTGCAGCAACGAGGCGTGCCCCATGCGTAGCAGGTTCAGCGAGCTGTCCTGCCAGCGTTGCAGGAACGCCGTGACCTGCGTGGCGCCAGCTTGGCCCCAGCTGCCCCAGACGCCGGTCAGCGGGCCGCGAGTCAGCGGCAGGCTGAGCACGTCGAACAATTGCCGGGTGAGCTTGAGCATTTCCGGCGACAACGCCGCCAGCTTGTTGTCGAGGCTGCGCAACACCGGCGCATCGGTGGCCTGTGTACCGGCCAGGACCACCGGGATCAGCGCACGCAGCAGGGGCAGGTCGTCGTCACGAAGTACCTGATAGCCGGTTGCGGCGGTTTGCACGCTGCACCCCACCAGGCTGGCACCCGCCAGAAAAGCACTGGCGCCGAGGCTGAAGCGCAGCAGGTCGCGGCGGTGCATGGCGCGGCCCTCAGCGGATGAATAATTTGTAGACCAGGCGTTGCAAGGCTTTGCCATAAGGCGGGTAGATCAGCCGTGCGGCGTTGAAGCGTTGCTTGGCAAGTACCGCCTTGGCCTTGCTGAAGGTGAGGAAACCGTCATGACCATGGTAGTGGCCCATGCCTGAAGGCCCGATGCCGCCGAAGGGCAGATCATCCTGGGCAACATGCAGCAAGGTGTCGTTCAGGCACACACCGCCGGAGTGGGTGTGACGCAGCACATGCTCCTGGGTGTGGCGGTCATAGCCAAAGAAGTACAGCGCCAGTGGGCGTGGGCGCTGATTGATGTAGGCCAAGGCCTGGTCGAGGCTGTCATAAGGCACTAACGGCAATAGTGGGCCGAAGATTTCGTCTTGCATCACCTGCATGCTGTCGTTTACGTCCAGCAGCAAGTGTGGCGGCAGGCGCCGGCCCTGAGGGGCTTCGCCTGGGTACAAGTCGAGTACTTGCGCGCCTTTGGCGCGGGCATCATCCAGCAGGTGCTGCAAGCGCTGCAACTGGCGCGGGTTGATGATGGCGGTGTAGTCGGGGTTGTCGGCGATGCGCGGGTACAGTCGGTGCACGGCGCGCTGGTAGGCGTCGCTGAAGGCGGGCAGCCGTTCGCGTGGCACCAGTACGTAGTCGGGGGCGACGCAGGTCTGGCCGGCGTTGAGGGTCTTGCCGAAGGCGATGCGCTCGGCGGCGCTGTCCAGCGGCACGTCGTCAGAAACAATAGCGGGGGATTTGCCACCCAGCTCCAGGGTGACCGGGGTCAGGTTGTGTGCGGCAGCCTGCATCACCTGGCGGCCCACGCTGGTGGCACCGGTGAACAGCAGGTGGTCGAAGGGCAGGCGGGCGAAGGCCTGGCCCACCTCGACCTCACCGAGCACAACGTTGACCAGGTCTGTGGGGAACACACGCTCGAGCAGTTGCTGCAGGGCCAGGCCAGTCGCGGGCGTGGCCTCGCTAAGCTTGAGCATGACCCGGTTGCCGGCGGCCAGGGCGCAGGTCAACGGGCCGATGGCGAGGAACAACGGGTAGTTCCACGGCACGATGATGCCGACCACGCCCAAGGGTTGATAGCGCACCTGTGCGCTGGCCGGCTGGAACGCCAGGCCGACGCGGCGTCGGCGTGTGCGCATCCAGCGTTGCAAGTGCTTTTCGGCGTGGCGCAGGCCTTGCACCGACGGTAGCAGTTCGGCCAGCAAGGTCTCGTCCGCGCTGCGCCCGGTAAAATCCTGGCTGATGGCTTCGATCAGTTCTGCCTGGCTGCTCAGCAAGGCTTCACGCAGGCTTTTCAGCCACTGCCGCCGCTGCGCCGCTGGTGGCAGCGGGTTACCGGCAAAGGCCAGGCGCTGGGCCGCGAACGTCGTCGCGAGGTCGAGGTCGAATTGCACAGGGGGCAAGGCACTGGGCGAGTTCATGGTGGTGTCGAGTCCGGGCCGGGGTTGCCTAGAGCCTATACTCTAATTTGTACCATGGTGCGAATTTTTCCATGCCGCTCAACGGTGCATTCCATCTGTAATACGCCGTAAGATAAGCCTTTGATGAAAGCCTGCAGACTGGGAGCTGAGCATGGCCCCGCGCATGAAGACCCGAGAGCGCATCGTGCAGAACAGCCTGGAGCTGTTCAACCAGCAGGGCGAACGCAGCGTCAGTACCAACCACATTGCCGCGCACATGGAAATCTCGCCCGGCAACCTGTATTACCACTTCCCCAACAAGCAGGCGATCATTGCCCTGTTGTTCAGCCAGTACGAAGCGCTGGTGGACAGCTTTCTGCGCCCGCCGCAGGGCCGCGCGGCAACCGTGGAAGACAAACGCTTCTACCTCAAGGCCTTGCTGGCGGCTATGTGGAACTACCGCTTCCTGCACCGTGACCTGGAGCATCTGCTGGACAGCGACGCCGAACTGGCCGCCCGTTACCGGCGTTTTTCCGAACGCTGCCTGCGCCAGGGCCAGGCGATCTACCGCGGCTTCGTCGAGGCAGGGATCCTGGCCATGGTGCCGGCGCAGATCGAATCGCTGACCATCAATGCCTGGATCGTGCTGACATCATGGGTACGTTTTCTTAGCACCACGCGTGAACATTCCGCGCACTTGGGTGAAGAAGCCTTCAAGCGCGGCGTCTATCAGGTGCTGGTGCTGGAGCTCGGTTTCGTCACCGACAATGCCCGTCCTGCCGTGGACGCGCTGTGTCAGGAATTCCATGTACCGTTCAACCAGGCTCTGGAGCACTAGCCCAGGGCTCTTGTGCCATAGATCAGGAGATTGTCATGCCCCTTGCGCAATTGATCACCCCGCAGCAGTTGGCCGAGCGTCTGGGCTCGCCCAAGTTGGTGATCCTCGACTGCCGCTTTGCCCTCGAGGATGTGGACTATGGCCAGCGCAGCTATGCCCAGGGGCATATTGAGGGGGCGCATTTTGCCGACCTGGACCGGGATCTCAGCGGGCCGGTGAGCAAGGGGCGCACCGGGCGCCACCCATTGCCCGATCCGCAGCAGCTGGTCGAGCGCCTGCGAGAGTGGGGCCTGAACAACGACAGCGAGGTGGTGCTGTACGACGACGGCCCCGGCGCCTTTGCCGCCCGCGCCTGGTGGCTACTGGTCTGGCTGGGCAAGCGCAGCGGTGTGGCGATTCTCGACGGTGGCCTGAAGGCTTGGCACGCGGCGCACCTGCCGTTGAGCCTGGACCCACCGCCCAAACGTGAGGGCACTTTCAGTGGTGAACCTGACGCGAAGCTGCTGATCGATGCCGACCATCTGGGCAAGCGCCTTGGTAGCACAGACCTGACTTTGATCGATGCGCGTGCCTTGCCACGTTTTCGCGGTGAAGTGGAGCCGATCGACCCGGTGGCGGGGCATATTCCCGGTGCCCAGTGCGCAGCGTTTACCGACAACTTAGGCGCTGATGGGCGCTTCTTGCCTTCGGACCAACTCAGGCAGCGCTTTGCCGAAATGCTTGCCGAGCGGGCGCCGGAGCAGTTGGTGTCTTACTGCGGATCCGGGGTGACGGCTTGCCATAACCTGTTTGCCTTGGCGTTGGCAGGCTACCCGCTAGGCAAGCTGTATGCCGGGTCGTGGAGTGAGTGGATCAACAATCCCGCGCACGGCGTGGCTACGGGCGAATAGATCCAGCTCGGGCTAGGTACCCTCGACCAGCCACTGCGGAATCCGGCGCTCCAGGTAATACCCCGGATTGCGCAGACTGCCGTCCACAAAGCCCACATGCCCGCCACGGCTATGCAGTTCGAAGCGGGTTTGCGATGCCAGTTCACGGGCTGTGGGCAAGCTGTGGCAGGACACGAACGGGTCATCGCTGGAATGGATGATCAGCGTCGGCGTGCGATTCTGGCCCAAGAAGAAATGGCTCGATGAGCGACGATAGTAGTCGTGCACGTCGCGAAACCCGTTCAGGGGGGCGGTAACCCTACCGTCGAAGTCCCAGAATGTGCGCAACTTGGTCAGTGGCCCCAAGCGCTGCAGCGTCGCCAGCCGGTCATGTTGGCCGTTGGCGTGAAAGTGCTGCTGCTTGAGCTGTACATACGCCAGCATTTCGCGCATGAAGTGCGCTTGGTAAACCTTGGAGAAACCTCGGCCAATGCGGTCGGCACAGTGGTCCAGGCGAAACGGCACCGATACTGCGACCGCCGCCTCCAGCTGGCTGGCGACCCCGCTCTCGCCCAGGTATTTCAGCAGAACGTTGCCCCCCAGCGAGTAACCCACCGCGTACAGCGGCGCCAGTGGGCGCTGGGCGCGCAGGTGGCTGACAATTTCGGCCAGGTCCTCGCTGGCGCCGGAATGGTAGCTGCGGGGCAGGAGATTGGGCTCGCCCGAGCAGCCGCGCCAGTTCGCTGCCACACTGGCCCAACCGCGTGCGTGCAAACTTTGCTGCAGGCCTTTGACGTACGGCGAATGGGACGAACCGGTCAGCCCGTGCAGCACCAGCACCAATGGCACATTCGGCTGGTGCGGGCCGTGCCAGTCCAGGTCGATGAAGTCACCGTCGGCCAGCCACAAGCGTTCGCGGCTACGTGGCAGGTCCGGCAGCTTGCGCCACAATGGCCCCCACAGCGTTTGCAGATGGGGGTTGGACAGGCCGAAGGCTGGGTGGAACGTGGCGCTGGTAGTGGGCATGCTGGGCGACTCATGTTGTGCCTGCCTAGAGTGCCATGAAACAGCGCCACAGTACCTGCGCTATTGGTAGAGGGCCGGCAACGCTTGCTGCTCGGCTTGAGGGCCGACACTGACCAGCACCTTCTGGTCCAGGTCGAGCCGGCGCTGCATGACAGCGCGAAGGTCCGCTGGGGTCAGCCTGCCGATGCGCTCGATGTAGGTGTTCAAATAGTCCGCGGGCTGGTTTTGATGGGTGATCTGCGCGAGCAACGCTGCCAGGCTCTTGTTTTGCGCTATCCCGCGTAGCTGTTGCCCGGCCAGACGATTGCGCGCCAGGTCCAGCTCGGCCTGGGTCGGGCCTTGGTCGATGAAGTCGCGCAGCAGCTCCTCTACCAAAGCCTGCGAGCCTTGCACGTACGCAGGGGCGATTTCCCACGAGATGGTCAACAGGCCACCGGCACTCATGGGCGACACTCGACTGTAGATACCGTAGGTCAGCCCACGGCGTTGGCGCATTTCCACCATCAGGCGGGATTCGAGGTCTGCCCCCAATACCTCGCTAGCCAACACCAGCGCTGGATACTCCGGGTCATTGGCGGGTACGTTCATGGGCACTGCCAACACCAATGCACTGCTGGCACCATCCTGCTCGATGTTCACAGTTGCACTGGCTGCTGCCGGCACGGCAGGCAGCTTTACGGCGGACCAGCCTTGGGGCAGGGCCTGGCTTATTTGCTGGGCAATGTCTTGTGCATCAGCAAGGGAGAGGTCCCCGACCAACACCATTTCCAGGTTGCTGGCGGAATAAGCACGCTGGTGGAATGCCCGCAAGTCCTCAGGGGTGACAGTTGCCATACCCTCGGCTGTGCTACCCCAAGGGTTGCCGTAGGGGTGCCCCTTGAACAAATGGCGGAAAACTTCGCTCCGGGCCCTGATGTCGGGGCGCCGTTCTCGTGATGCATTGGACTGCAACAGCTGGCGCTTTACCGTCTCCAATGCAAGGGCTGGAAAGGCAGGGCGTGCGGCAAGATCGATGAAAAGCGCCAAGGCAGGATCAAGCAGAGCCTTGCTGCTCAGGCTGCGCAGGCTCAATGTCGCGTGCTCCAGGCGGACCTGTTTGTCCATGATCACGCCCAGTCGCTCCATGCGCTCGGCTTGCTGGGCGGCGGTGTAAAGCTGGCTGCCCTCGTCGAGCATATGCAGCGTCAGGGCTGCCAGGCCGGATTGCAGGGGGGCTTGGCTTGTGCCGGCCTTGAACCGCAATACCACATCGACGATAGGTAACCCACGTGCTTCGACGAACTTCACACCTGCGCCTGTTGCTGTTGTCCAGGCTTGCACATGTGTCTGATGGGGCGTGAGCTGGTTCAGGTCCAGCCCCTGGGCCGAGATCAGGCCGCCAAAAATATTATCGCCATCGGCCGTATGCTGGGGCTGCGCAATAGTGTCACTCATCAGCGCTCTCCTTGGTGTGCATGAAAGTGATAGCGGCTCGGTCTTCGGTGAGGAAGTCCAGGGCAGCCTGGCCAACTTGTTCGGCTGTCACGGCGTTGATGGCCTGCCGTTCATCGTCCAGCGTCACGGGGTCCAGGCCGCAGCTGGCCTGCTTGCCAATGGTTTCTGCCTGTTTGCCGATATCGTCCATTTCGAACAGTCGCCTGGCCAGCAGCCGCGCTTTGGCGCGTTGAAGGCCTTCTTTGGAGGGGGCGGAGTGGCGGAACGCATTGATTTCCAGCATCAGCCTTTCGGCTGCTTCTTCTGGCGTAACGTGTGGGCTGCAGAACGCGTAGAGGGTCAGCAGGCTGTCGCCCCGTTGCCAAGGCTCATAATCTGACCGGATCCCCCGCAGCAGCGGTTCCTCCAACACCAACCTGCGTTGCAAGGTGCTGGCTTGGCCGTCGGCCAGGATGTCGGGTAGCAGCCTCAGTGCATAAGCTTGCTCATCAGACTCGGCGGTACATTGGCTGTGGAGGTTGAAACTGAGGATCACGCCCGTGTACAGGCCTTGCAAGCGCAGGGTCTGGTAGCGCCGTACAAGACCGGGCGGGGCTTTGTGGGGTTGTCGCAGCGGCAGGCGATTGGCGGGGATCGCTGAAAAGTGCCGGGTTACCAGGGTTTGCAGTTGTGGCAAGGCAATGTCGCCGGCTACCGCAAGCGTGGCGTTGTTAGGGTGATACCAGCTTTGGTACCAGGTACGTGCTGCAGCCAGCGTCATGTGGCCAAGGTCCGCTTTGTGACCGATCACTGGCGTGCCGTAGCCGCTGTTGCCATAGGCCAGTAGCTGGTGATGCTCCAGGGCCAGCGCGAGAGGGGTGTTATCGATATTCTCACGTCGCTCGGCCATGACCACTGCCAGTTCGCGAGCGAAGGGTGCGCTGTCGAGGGTAGCGCTTGCCATCACGTCGGCCATGGCTTCCAACGCGATCTCCAGGCGATTGCTGGGTAATGTAAGCGGGAAGACCGTGGCTTCTTGGGCAGTGAATGCATTCGGATTGCCACCAAGGCGGGCCATGAGCGCGGAGTACTGGCCGCCGGCCAACTTGCTGCTGCCTTCGAACAGCAGATGCTCCAGTGCGTGAGAAAGGCCGGTGTGGCCTTCAGGCTCGTAGCTGGAGCCGACGTGATACCACAGTTGCGCACTGACCAGTGGCGCGCGCCTGTCTTCACGAAGGTACACACGCAAGCCATTGGCCAGTGTAAAAGCGCTTACTGCGCTGGTGGGCGCAGGCGGGGAAGGGTTTCGGGGCATGGTTGACGCGCTCCTGCAAGAATAGAAGGAGAAGCTTCAGCCATGCCCCAGGCCGGTTGGCGGTAACTAAATACGCCAGCCCCGGGTTATGTGGTCAGGCCCGCTGCCAAAGTGCGTAGTGCACCTGGCCAGTCTTTTTTTCACGGTGCAGGCGCCAGTTGCCTGGCAGCTGCAAGGTCGAGGGTGCCGCTTCGCTTTCTGTGTAGACCCATGCCTGCTCGCTCAACCACTGATGCTGCTCCAGCATGTTGCAGGTGTTGGCCAGCAGGTCCTGGTGGAACGGCGGGTCGAGGAACACGACATCGAACTGCTGCTTGGCCGGGGCTTGCAAGTAGCGCAGGGCGTCGGTTTGCAGAATTTGCCCGCGAGGACAGCGCAGGATTTCGAGGTTGTTCTTCAGGTTGGCGATGGCCGCAGGGTTGCTGTCCAGCGCCACGGCATCCTCGGCCCCACGGGACAGGGCTTCGAGCACCAAGGCACCGCTGCCGGTGAAGGCGTCCAGCACGCGGGCGCCCTCGATGTAGGGTGCCAGCCAGTTGAATACGGTTTCCCGTACGCGGTCAGGCGTTGGCCGCAGGCCTTCGCCTTCCGGCACCGCCAGGCGGCGGCTGCGCCACTCGCCGGCGATGATGCGCAGGTGGCCCTGGCCCTTGCTTTGGCCCGCCTGCGGGCGGGCGGGAGGGGTGGATCTTGGCATTAGTGCTCCGGTACCCCGAGCGATTGCTCGGAGGGCTTGTCAGTGGGTGCTGGCAGCGGTTTTTGTGGCACTTTCGGGCCAACGGTGACGATTACCAGTTTATCGGCTGACAGGTGTTTGTTCATGGCTGCCTTGACCTGTTCGACGGTAAGGGCCTGGGACTGTTGCATGAAGTCCTCTAGCCAGGTCAGCGGCAAGTTGTAGAAGCCGATTGCGCCCAGTTGGCCGACGATGCTGGCATTACTGGCATTGGACAGCGGGAAGCTGCCGGCCAGCTCGCGCTTGGCATCGTCCAGTTCCTGTTGGGTAGGGCCGGTCTTCAGGTAGTCGGCGAGAATGCCTTGCACCAGCTTGAGCGTACCTTCGCTGAGCTCGGCACGGGTTTGCAGGTTGATCATGAACGGGCCGCGTACCTGCATCGGGCTGAATACCGAGTAAACGCCGTAGGTCAGGCCACGCTTCTCTCGCACCTCGCTCATCAGCCGGGTACCGAAGGCGCCACCACCAAGGATCTGGTTGCCCAGCGACAGGGCTGGCCAGTCCGGGTCCTGGCGGTCGATCCCCAGTTCGGCCAGCATCAGGTGGGTCTGCTTGGACGGGAAGTCGATGTGGGTCAGGCCGGCCTTGGCGTCTGCGGGTTGGGCCGGTGCGGCCAGCGCAGGGCCCTTGGGCAGGCCGGCAGACACCTGTGCGGCGATGGCTTCGGCCTCTGAACGGCTGAGGTCGCCGACCAGGGCGATTACCGCATTGCCGCCGGTATAGGCCTTCGCGTGGAACGCGCGCAGTTGGGCAAGGCTAATGCCCGAAATGCTCTCTGCGGTGCCGTCGCTTGGGTGGGCGTAGGGGTGGTCGCCATAGAGCTTGCCGAAAAGGGCCTTGCCGGCGATCTTGCCGGGGTTTTGCTTCTCATATTCGAAGCCAGCCAGCATCTGGTTCTTGATGCGCTTGAGGGCATCCTCGGGGAATGTCGGCTTGCCCGCCACCTCGGTAAACAGTTTGAGGGCCGGTTCGCGCTTGTCCTTGGTACTGAGGCTGCGCAGCGATGCGACGGCCATGTCGCGGTAGGAACCGTTGCCAAAGTCTGCGCCCAGGCCTTCGAAGCCTTCGGCGATGGCGGTGACGTCCTTGCCGGCCACGCCCTCGTTGAGCATGGCGTTGGTCAGAGCGGCCAGGCCTGGCGTGCCGCCGTCCTGGCTGCTGCCGGCGGCGAAGGTGACACGCAGGTCGAACATGGGCAGTTCGCGGGCCTCGACGAACAGCACCCGGGCACCTTCGGCGGTGTTCCAGTGCTGAATGTTCAACTGACGCCGGCTGGGGGCCTTGCCATTCAGTTCGGCCAGCGACTGCAAGGTGTTGGCCGGGCGGGCCGCGCTGCTGTCGGCCTTGGCAGCGTTATCGGCCATGGCCGGAGCGGCCAGCACTGCCGCCAGCGCCAGGGCACGAATGCCCGTGGCCAGCAGGGTTGGGCGTGGTGCGCGGCGATCACTCATGGGCGGACTCCTCGGGCAGTACATGGGCAACGCTCAGGCGTTCGCGGGTGAAGTAGGTGCGCGCGGCGTTCTGGATGTCCTGCGGGGTGACGCGCTTGAGCTCGTCCAGTTCGCTGTCGATCAGCTTCCATGACAGGCCGACGGTTTCCAGCTGGCCGATGGTAGTGGCCTGGCTGCTGATGGAGTCGCGGTCGTAGACCAGGCCGGCGATGACCTGGGCGCGTACGCGTTCCAGCTCTTCGGCGCTGGGCGGTGTGCTCTTGAGTTCTTCAAGCAGCTGCCAGATGCCCTTCTCGACGTCGGCGAGGGTTTTCTGCTTCTGCACATTCGGTGTCGCCGAGATCAGGAACAGGCTGTCGCCGCGGGTGAAGGCGTTGTAGCTGGACGACGCGCCGGCCACCAGTTCCTGGCCACGCTCCAGGCGGGCCGGCATGCGGGCGCTGTAGCCGCCGTCGAGCAGTGCCGAAATCAGGCGCAGGGCGTGCACCGTCCGAGGGTCCTTGGCGGTGGGCAGGCCGGGCACGTTGAAGCCGTAGATCAGGCTTGGCAGCTGGGTTCGTACGTGCAGGGTCAACTGGCGCCAACCTGGTTCGGCCAGTTCCAGAGGCAGCTTGGCTGGCGGTACGGCGCGTTTGGGTATATTACCGAAATACTTCTGCGCCAGGCCCTTGACCTCGTCGGCGGTGACATCACCGACCACCACCAGAGTGGCGTTGTTGGGGGCGTACCAGGACTCGTACCAATGGCGCAGTTCCTCGACCTTCATGCGCTCCA
Source organism: Pseudomonas sp. YQ_6 (assembly GCF_043103245.1). Taxonomy (NCBI): domain Bacteria; kingdom Pseudomonadati; phylum Pseudomonadota; class Gammaproteobacteria; order Pseudomonadales; family Pseudomonadaceae; genus Pseudomonas; species Pseudomonas sp. YQ_6. The sequence goes on along the minus strand of NZ_JBICJR010000081.1, from coordinate 8,554 downwards.
GGTCGGCCATCCAGCCAATGGTCGGCGTGTGGTAGCCGCTGGCCGGGTAGGCCATGGCGCGGAACAGCTCGAATGCCTTGGCATTGGGCTGGTCGTCGGTGCGCAGGCGGCGTTCTTCCTTGATGACCTCGATTTCGCGGCTGAACTCGTCGGCAGGCAGGCGCAGGCTGGCAAGGCGGTCGGCCTCCAGTTCCAGGGCTACCGGCAGGCGGTCGCGGGCCAGCACTTGGTAATAGGCGGTGTAGTCGTCGCTGGTGAAGGCGTTTTCATCGGCGCCGAGGTCACGCAGAATGCGCGAGGCCTCGCCGGGGCCGACCTTGGCGCTGCCCTTGAACATCATGTGTTCCAGCGCATGGGACAAGCCGGTCTGGCCCGGGGTCTCGTAGCTGGAGCCGACCTTGTACCAGATCTGCGAGACCACCACCGGGGCGCGATGGTCTTCGCGGACAACGACCTTCAGGCCATTGTCGAGGATGAATTCGTGGGTGGGTTGCACATCGGCGGCAAAGGCCGCGAGCGGCAGGCAGAGCGTGCCGAGCAACAGGCCAGCGGCGCGGCGGGCTAGAGCGTTCATACGGTGTTTAACCTGTTCGGCGGCCCGCTGGGTTTAGCGTCGGCGGGCCAGGAGGTGCTAGGATACTGATCCGGTTGCCTGGCGACCATGCCTGTCGCCGTTCTGGCCCACAGGACACTAAGTCAAAACGTTGCGCATGAACCAGCCGGCTTCAAGATAGTCTGTTCTGCGTAGAGAGAATTCCCGATTGGCCATAGCTGGCCTATCGCTACCCTGAGATAGCCGTCTTCCATGTTTGGTTCCAACGACGACAAAAAAGCGCCGGCCGAGGCTGGTGAGAAGAAAGGCCTGTTCAGCTGGTTTCGCAAGAAGCCGCAGCCACCTGCGGGAGCGGGCGTGCCAGCGCATGAACCCCCCGCTGTCGAGCAGTCTGCAGCCGCTCCGGTCGAGGGGTCTGCCGCCGAAGCGCCACAGGCCCCCGAACCCGTTCAGGCCCCTGCGGCCCCACAGCTGGCTGAGCCGCAGCCGGTCGCCGCACCCCCCCGGCCCGCGGTAGTCGAGGCCCCCGTTCCTGAGCCGGTTGCGTCCCAGCCGTTGCAGGCTCCTGAGCCAGAGCCGGTCGCATCCCAGCCGCTGGTGGCACCTGCACCGCAGCCGGTTGCGTCCATGCCCTTGCAGGCGGCCCCTGTCGAGTCTGCCCCTGTCGAGGCCGCCACGCCGGTCAGCAACCTGGTGCTGCCGGTTGCCGAAGAGCCCGTGGCCCTGGTGCCGGACCTGGAGCCGAAAGCACCGCCCGCAATCCCGGAACGCGCGGTACCAGCCCCGGCGGCGCCTGTTGCGGCACCCGTCGAACAGGCCAAGCCCGGCTTCTTCGCGCGCCTCAAGCAAGGCCTGTCCAAGACCAGTGCCAGCATCGGCGAGGGCATGGCCAGCCTGTTCCTCGGCAAGAAGGTCATCGACGACGACCTGCTCGACGAAATCGAGACGCGCCTGCTGACTGCCGACGTGGGTGTGGAAGCTACCTCGGCCATTGTCCAGAACCTGACCCAGAAGGTCGCGCGCAAGCAGTTGGCCGATGCCGATGCCCTGTACAAATCGTTGCAGGAAGAACTGGCTGCGTTGCTGCGCCCGGTCGAGCAGCCGCTGAACGTACAGGCCCAGAACAAACCCTATGTGATCCTTGTGGTTGGCGTGAACGGCGCCGGCAAGACCACCACCATTGGCAAGCTGGCGAAAAAGCTGCAACTGGAAGGCAAGAAGGTCATGCTGGCTGCCGGTGATACCTTCCGCGCAGCCGCGGTCGAGCAGTTGCAGGTGTGGGGTGAGCGTAACCAGATTCCGGTGATCGCCCAGCACACGGGTGCCGACTCTGCTTCGGTAATCTTCGATGCCGTGCAGGCCGCCAAGGCCCGTGGCGTCGACGTGCTGATCGCCGACACTGCCGGCCGCCTGCACACCAAAGACAACCTGATGGAAGAGCTGAAGAAGGTCCGCCGGGTCATCGGCAAGCTCGACGCTGAGGCGCCGCACGAGGTGCTGCTGGTGCTTGACGCCGGCACCGGCCAGAACGCCATCAGTCAGGCCAAGTACTTCAACCAGAGCGTCGAGCTGACCGGCCTGGCCCTGACCAAGCTGGACGGCACTGCCAAGGGCGGGGTGATCTTCGCCCTGGCCAAGCAGTTCAACATCCCGATCCGTTTCATCGGCGTCGGTGAAGGCATCGACGACCTGCGTACCTTCGAAGCCGAGCCGTTCGTCAAGGCTCTGTTCGCCGAGCGAGATTGACCATGATCCGATTCGAGCAGGTTGCCAAGCGCTATCCCAACGGTCATGTGGGTTTGCATGAGCTGAGTTTCCGGGCGCGCCGGGGCGAATTCCTGTTCGTCACCGGCCACTCGGGCGCTGGCAAGAGCACCTTGCTGCGCCTGTTGCTGGCCATGGAGCGCCCGACCAGCGGCAAGCTGATGCTGGCAGGGCAGGACCTGGGCCAGATCAGCAATGCGCAAATCCCGTTCCTGCGCCGGCAGATCGGCGTGGTGTTCCAGAACCACCAGCTGTTGTTCGACCGCACGGTGTTCAACAACATTGCTTTGCCGCTGCAGATTCTCGGCCTGTCCAAGGTCGAGATCGCCAAGCGCGTGGACTCGGCCTTGGAGCGTGTATCGCTGTCCGACAAAGGCGAGCTGTTCCCGGCTGACCTGTCCACCGGGCAGCAGCAGCGGGTGGGTATCGCCCGCGCCATCGTTCACCAGCCGGCTCTGCTGCTGGCTGACGAGCCCACCGGTAACCTCGACCCGCGCCTGGCTGCAGAGATCATGGGTGTGTTCGAGGACATCAACCGCCTAGGCACGACGGTATTGATCGCCAGCCACGACCTGGCGCTGATCGCGCGCATGCGCCATCGCATGCTGACCTTGCAACGCGGCCGCTTGATCGGCGATGGGGAGGCCGGGCAATGAACACAACACGTACGCCGAAGGTTTCCGAGCGGGTTGCACCGAAACCGGCCGATCCGCAACCTGCGAAGAAAAAACGCGGTGAAGACGATGATGGCCCGGACTTCAGCACCCTGCTGCATGCCTGGCTGGAAAGCCACCGTGCCAGCTTGGCCGACAGCCTGCGCCGCCTGGGCAAGCAGCCGATCGGCAGCTTCTTCACTTGCCTGGTCATGGCCGTGGCGCTGAGCATGCCGATGGGCCTGTCCTTGTTGCTGAAGAACGTCGAGCAGCTTGGCGGTTCGTGGCAGCGCGCTGCGCAGATTTCGCTGTACCTCAAGCTTGATGCCGGCAGCCGCGATGGCGAAGCGCTGCGCGACGAGATCAAGGGCATGCCTGGCGTGGCGGACGCCCAGTATGTCAGCCGCGAGCAGGCCCTGGAGGAGTTCCAGCAGCAGTCCGGCCTGGGCGAGGCCTTGCGCGAACTGCCAGACAACCCACTGCCGGGTGTGGTGGTGGTAACCCCGACCGAGGTCGACAAGCCGGCCCTGGACGCCTTGCGTCAGCGCCTGGCGGAGTTGCCGCGGGTGGACGTGGCGCAACTGGACCTGGTCTGGGTCGAGCGCCTGGCAGCCATCCTCAAGCTGGGTGACCGCTTCGTCTTCGGCCTGGCCGTGATGCTGATTTCTGCCCTGCTGTTAGTAATCGGTAACACAATTCGTCTACACATTGAAAACCGTCGTATCGAGATCGAAGTGATCAAGCTGGTCGGCGGCACCGACGCCTACGTGCGCCGGCCGTTCCTGTACATGGGCGCCCTGTATGGCCTGGGTGCAGGCCTGCTGGCGTGGGGCATCCTGGCGTTTGGCCTGAACTGGCTGAACGAGGCGGTGGTAGGGCTTTCCGGGCTGTATGGCAGTGACTTCGCCCTGGGCGGCGTTCCGGCTTCCGATGGTCTGTCGCTCTTGATCGGAGCAGTGTTGTTGGGGTATATCGGTGCATGGATTGCAGTCGCCCGCCACTTGAACGAGCTGGCGCCGCGATAGTTTTTACGTGCCAGCATTGACATTTTCTTCACTGCGGAACTTGTACCGTCGTTCCAGGTCAATGTTGGCAGCGCCCACAAGGTGCGAGTTTTGTAAGTCGGAGGTTCTTGAATGACCACATCGTTGCAACCTGCCTATGCCCTGGTACCCGGTGCAAACCTGGAAGCCTATGTGCACACGGTCAACAGCATCCCGCTGCTGACGGTCGAGCAGGAGCGTGATCTGGGCGAGCGTCTCTATTATCAGCAGGATGTCGAGGCCGCTCGTCAGATGGTGATGGCCCACCTGCGTTTCGTTGTACATATCGCCCGTAGTTATGCCGGCTACGGGTTGGCCCAGGCTGACCTGATCCAGGAAGGCAATGTCGGCCTGATGAAGGCCGTCAAGCGCTTCAACCCTGAAATGGGTGTGCGCCTGGTGTCGTTCGCCGTGCACTGGATCAAGGCAGAGATCCACGAGTTCATTCTGCGCAACTGGCGCATCGTCAAGGTGGCTACCACCAAGGCTCAGCGCAAGCTGTTCTTCAACCTGCGTAGTCAGAAGAAGCGCCTGGCGTGGCTGAACAACGACGAAGTGCATCGCGTGGCGGAAAGCCTTGGCGTCGAGCCGCGCGAAGTGCGCGAGATGGAAAGCCGCCTCAGCGGCCAGGACATGGCCTTCGACCCGGCAGCGGAAGCTGACGACGACAGCGCCTTCCAGTCGCCTGCGCATTACCTGGAAGACCACCGTTACGATCCGGCGGTGCAACTGGAGGATGCCGACTGGAGTGACAACTCCACCAGCAACCTGCACGAAGCGCTGCAGGGCCTGGACGAGCGTAGCCGCGACATTCTCTACCAGCGTTGGCTGGCGGAGGAGAAGGCCACGCTGCATGAACTGGCAGACAAGTACAGCGTATCGGCTGAGCGTATTCGCCAGCTGGAGAAGAATGCGATGAACAAGGTCAAGGCACTGATCGCTGCCTGATCGAGTCTGGGTTGTAAGGAAAAGCCGCTGGCCCTGATGGGGTGAGCGGCTTTTTTATTTGTGCTGGCTTTGCCGGCCTATTCGCGGGTAAACCCGCTCCTACAGGGGATGCGGTTGCCCGTAGGCGCGGGTTTGCCCGCGAGGAGGCCGGGCACGCGGTTGCCCGTAGGAGCGGGTTTACCCGCGAAAGGGCCGGGCCTGCATTCAAAGCTTTCTGGAGGAGTCCAGCTGCATCAGGTAGCTGGGCCCACCCAACTGGCTCATCTGCCGGCGAATCCAGCCGGCCCGGCTGGCCACGTAGGCACTCGGTCGGCTGGCACTCCATTTGATGGGGCTAGGCAGCACCGCAGCCAGCTGCGCCGCCTGCTGGCGGCTGAGCCTGCTGGCGTCGACACCAAAGTGATAACGCGCCGCTGCCTGGGCACCAAACACGCCCTTGCCCCACTCGGCGCTGTTCAAATAGACCTCGAGAATCCGCTCTTTCGACCAAAACAGCTCAATCAGTGCGGTGAACCAGGCCTCCAGCCCCTTGCGAAACCAGCTGCGGCCTGACCACAGAAACAGGTTCTTGGCCACTTGTTGGGTCAGGGTGCTGGCGCCGCGAATGTTGCCACCGCGCTCGTTGTGGGCCAGCGCCGCCTGAATGGCCGGGAGGTCGAAGCCCCAGTGGTTGGCGAACTTCTGGTCCTCGCCAGCAATGACTGCAACCTTGAGCTCATCGGAGATGTTCTCCCATGGCTCCCAGTCGCGCTGCAGGTCGATCGGTTCACCATTCACCCAAGACTGTACCTTGCGCTCGACCATCAGCGCCGTGCCGGGCGGTGGTACCCAGCGGAACACCAGCACCAGCACGATGCTGCCGGCAACGAACCAGAGCAGGGCGCGGGAGAGGCGACGGATAAGCGTTGACAGCATGTCGATGGCTTGGCCCTAAGGGTGGAAGGGGCCATTATACAGACCCGATACAAGGAGTCGTCCCATGCTTCGCAGCTTCCTGATGCTTGCCGCCTTTTTCGGCTTTACCGGTGTCGCCCTGGGCGCCTTCGCCGCTCATGGCCTGAAAAACCGGCTGACGGCTGACTACCTGGCGATCTTCCACACCGGCGTGACTTACCAACTGGTCCATGCCTTGGCCATTCTCGGCGTTGCGGTGCTCTCGGCGCACCTGCCCGGGCGCCTGGTCGGGTGGGCTGGCGGCCTGTTTGCGTTGGGCATCGTGCTGTTCTCCGGCAGCCTGTACCTGCTGACCCTCAGTGGCCTTGGCAAGCTTGGCATCATCACCCCGATTGGTGGCTTGTGCTTCCTTGTCGGCTGGCTGTGCCTGGGCCTGGCAGCCTGGCGGCTGGGCTGACCGAGTGGTCCACAATCACGACTAATGGCGTGCACCGCCCTTGGGTTGCAGGGCGGTTCGGCGCTAGAATGCTGGCCCCAAAGAACAATGGTGGCCGTGCGCATGCGCATTAAATTGAACGGTGAACCTTACGAACTGCCTGCCGGCGAAAGCGTTGCAGCCCTGCTGGCGCGCCTGGAACTGACCGGGCGCCGTGTTGCAGTGGAACTGAACCTGGATATCGTGCCGCGCAGCCAGCACGACAGCACGCTGCTGAATGACGGCGACCAGGTCGAAGTGGTCCACGCCATCGGTGGCGGCTGACAGCAGCCCGGCGGTTCACAAGCAAGCCCTGCAACCTTTTCCCGAGGAACAACGATGAGCAACGTTCGTAGCGACAAGCCCTTCACCCTGGCCGGGCGTACTTTCCAGTCGCGCCTGCTGGTCGGTACCGGCAAGTACCGTGACATGGAAGAAACCCGCCTGGCCACCGAGGCCTCGGGTGCCGAAATCGTCACTGTCGCTGTGCGCCGCACCAACCTTGGCCAGAATGCGGGCGAGCCGAACCTGCTCGATGTACTGTCGCCCGACAAGTACACCATCCTGCCGAACACTGCAGGCTGCTTTGACGCGGTGGAAGCGGTACGCACTTGCCGTCTGGCCCGCGAACTGCTCGATGGGCGCAAATCGCACGAGTCCCGGACGCTGGTGAAGCTGGAAGTGCTGGCCGACCAGAAAACCCTGTTCCCCAACGTGATCGAAACCCTCAAGGCAGCCGAAGTGCTGGTCAAGGAAGGTTTCGACGTCATGGTCTACACCAGCGACGACCCGATCATCGCCCGTCAGCTGGCCGAAGTCGGCTGCATCGCGGTCATGCCGCTGGCTGGCCTGATTGGTACCGGCCTGGGTATCTGCAACCCCTACAACCTGCAGATCATCCTGGAAGAATCCAAGGTGCCGGTGCTGGTCGATGCTGGCGTGGGTACCGCATCCGACGCCACCATCGCCATGGAAATGGGCTGTGAGGCAGTGCTGATGAACTCGGCCATCGCCCATGCCCAGCAGCCGGTGCTGATGGCTGAGGCCATGAAGCACGCCATTGTTGCGGGTCGCATGGCCTACCTGGCCGGTCGTATGCCGAAGAAACTCTATGCCAGCGCCTCCTCGCCGCTGGATGGTCTGATCAAGTAAGAGCAACTGATGACTGAATCGCACGATACGCCGATCACCCCCGACGGCGAAGCCCGCCCACACCGCCGCATCAAGAGCTTCGTGATGCGTGCCGGGCGCATGACCGAAGGCCAGCAACGCGGCCTGGATCAAGGCGGCCCGCTGTACATCCTGCCACTGGCTGACAGCCCGGTGGACTACGACCAGGTGTTCGGCCGTTCGGCCCCGCGCACCTTGGAGATCGGTTTCGGCATGGGCCATTCCCTGTTGGAAATGGCGGCCGCCGCCCCTGAGCAGGACTTCATCGGTGTGGAAGTGCACCGCCCGGGTGTTGGCGCGCTGCTCAATGGCGTGCTGACCCAGGGGCTGAAAAACCTGCGGGTGTATGACTGCGATGCCATCGAAGTGCTGAACCGCTGCGTGGCGGATAACAGTCTCGATCGGTTGATGCTGTTCTTCCCAGACCCTTGGCACAAGGCGCGTCATCACAAGCGCCGCATTGTCCAGCTGGAGTTCGCCGAGCTGGTACGTCGCAAGCTCAAGCCCGGTGGTGTGTTCCACATGGCCACCGATTGGGAGCCGTATGCCGAGTACATGCTGGAAGTGATGAGCGCAGCTCCTGGCTATCGCAACCGTGCGGCAGACGGCACCTATGTGCCGCGCCCCGAAGAGCGCCCGATCACCAAGTTCGAACGCCGCGGTGAGCGGCTGGGACATGGGGTGTGGGACTTGAAGTTCGAGAAGACGGATTGAGCGGCTGATACGGCTTTTCGATGTGCTGATGCCTGCAGGAATGCAGGCGAAAATAACCGCCTTGAGAAGGGCGGTTTTTTTTCGGTAATACACAACACCTCAGGGCATGCCCGCGAAGAAACCAACGTGGTGGATGGCACCGGCTTTGCCGGTGTTCGCGGGCGGCTGCGACGGTGAGCGGCGGGTGGAGATTGGCCATCAGGGCCGGCCCATTCGCGGGTGAACCCGCTCCTACAGCGGTCTGTGTCCAACCCCCGAGATGTGTCCACCACCAATCTGTGTAGGAGCGGGTTTACCCGCGAATACGGTGGCGGCAGCAACAGTGCATGGCGGGTGGAAA
>NZ_JBICJR010000080.1:0-380 GCF_043103245.1 Pseudomonas sp. YQ_6 | reverse complement strand
AAAGGAGATGGCACCGGCTTCGCCGGTGTTCGCGGGTAAACCCGCTCCTACGACGGCCTGTGTCCAACCCCCGATGTGTGTCCAGCACCAATCTGTGTATGCGCGGGTTTACCCGCGAATACGGTGGCGGCGGCAATGGTGAACGGCAGGTGGGGATTGGCCAGCAGGGCCGGCCTCTTCGCGGGTAAACCCGCTCCTACAGAGGATGGTGCGACGCCAGGCTAGAATGGCCTCCACGCAGCATTAACGTGACTTTCCCGCACCCCCCCTACGTCAAGACTTTGGTTCGGGGCACTTTTGCTCCTGGACCTGGCGATGCCAGCGTACCGTGCTGCGCATTTCTGGACTTCCACCGTCCCATCACTTGAGGTAGCAAGCAA
>NZ_JBICJR010000079.1:0-40995 GCF_043103245.1 Pseudomonas sp. YQ_6 | reverse complement strand
GTTCACTGTCGCTGCCGCCACCGTATTCGCGGGTAAACCCGCTCCTACAGGGGGCGGGGCCGTTACTTGAACCGCCTCTCCACGCCTTTTTCGACCAGGATCTTGGCGGAAATCTCTTCCACCGAAAAATGCGTGGAATTGATATTGGGGATGTTCTCCCTGCGGAACAGGCTTTCCACTTCACGCACTTCGAATTCGCACTGGGCAAAGCTGGAATAGCGGCTGTTGGGCTTGCGTTCGTGGCGGATGGCGGTGAGGCGGTCGGGGTCGATGGTCAGGCCAAACAGCTTGCTGTGGTGCTTTTTCAGCACCGCCGGCAGCTGCAGGCGCTCCATGTCGTCCTCGGTCAGCGGGTAATTGGCGGCACGGATGCCGAACTGCATGGCCATGTACAGGCAGGTTGGGGTTTTGCCACAGCGCGACACACCAACCAGAATCAGGTCGGCTTTGTCGTAGTAGTGGGTGCGTGCACCATCGTCGTTATCCAGGGCGAAATTCACCGCCTCGATGCGTTCCATGTAGTTGGAATTGCCACCAATCGAGTGGGATTTGCCCACGGAATACGACGAATGGGCGATCAATTCCTGCTCAAGTGGGGATAAAAACGAAGAAAAGATGTCGATCATGAAGCCATTCGACGTCGCCAGGATCTCGCGGATGTCCTGGTTGACAATGGTGTCGAAGATGATCGGGCGGACCCCATCCCGCTCGGCCGCAGCGTTGATTTGCTGGACCATGGCCCGCGCTTTGTCCGGCGAATCGATGTAAGGACGGGTGAATTTGTTGAATGGAATGCTCTCGAATTGCGCGAGCAAACTCTGGCCCAGGGTTTCGGCAGTGATACCCGTGCCGTCGGAGATGAAGAACGCGGTTCGTTTCATTTGCGATCTGGGCCTTAAGCTGATGACGATTCTTGGATATGATAAGTTCGGTTTGCCGAATGCGGCTGTCGACATTCTGCCACATTTGCAGAGCCTATTTTCCAGGTACAGGCCACAAACGCCCGGCCAAGTCACAGAAGACAGGCGGGCGCCTTTTGAGCTTTTCCAACACAGTTAGTGGAGAGATCACCTTGGTAGAGTACGTAGTTTCCCTCGATAAGCTCGGCGTCCATGATGTGGAGCATGTGGGGGGCAAGAACGCATCCCTGGGCGAGATGATCAGTAACCTCGCCGGTGCCGGCGTGTCGGTGCCGGGCGGCTTTGCCACTACGGCTCAGGCGTACCGTGACTTTCTCGAGCAGAGCGGGCTGAACGACCGCATTCACGCCGCGCTCGACGCGCTGGATGTTGACGACATCAATGCCCTGACCAAGACCGGCGCGCAGATTCGCCAGTGGGTCATGGAAGCCGAATTCCCGCCACGCCTGGATTCGGAAATCCGTACGGCCTTCGCAGAAATGGCCGCCGGCAACGACAACATGGCCGTTGCTGTCCGTTCCTCGGCTACCGCTGAAGACCTGCCAGACGCCTCGTTCGCCGGCCAGCAGGAAACCTTCCTCAACATCCGCGGCGTCGATAACGTGATCCGCGCGGCCAAGGAAGTGTTCGCTTCGCTGTTCAATGACCGCGCCATCGCCTACCGCGTGCACCAGGGCTTCGATCACAAGCTGGTTGCCTTGTCTGCCGGTGTGCAGCGCATGGTTCGCTCCGAAACCGGCACCGCCGGCGTCATGTTCACCCTCGACACCGAGTCGGGCTTCCGCGACGTGGTGTTCATCACTGGCGCCTATGGCCTGGGCGAAACCGTCGTACAGGGTGCAGTCAACCCTGACGAATTCTACGTGCACAAGAACACCCTCCAGGCCGGCCGCCCGGCCATCCTGCGCCGCAACCTGGGCAGCAAGGCGATCAAGATGGTCTATGGCGACGAAGCCAAGGCCGGCCGTTCGGTCAAGACCGTCGAAGTCGACCGCGCCGAGCGCGCACGCTTCTGCCTGACCGATGCCGAGGTCAGCGAGCTGGCCAAGCAGGCCATGATCATCGAGCAGCACTACCAGCGCCCGATGGACATCGAGTGGGCCAAGGACGGTGACGATGGCAAGCTGTACATCGTCCAGGCCCGCCCTGAGACGGTGAAGAGCCGTTCCAGCGCCAACGTCATGGAACGCTACCTGCTCAAAGAGAAAGGCACCGTGCTGGTCGAAGGCCGTGCCATTGGCCAGCGTATCGGCGCCGGCAAGGTTCGCGTCATCAACGACGTATCGGAAATGGACAAGGTCCAGCCAGGCGACGTGCTGGTCTCCGACATGACTGACCCTGACTGGGAACCGGTGATGAAGCGCGCCAGTGCCATCGTCACCAACCGCGGTGGCCGTACCTGCCACGCAGCGATCATCGCCCGTGAGCTGGGTATCCCGGCGGTTGTCGGTTGCGGCAACGCTACCCAGATACTGAAAGACGGCCAGGGCGTGACCGTTTCCTGTGCCGAAGGCGATACCGGCTTTATCTTCGAAGGCGAGCTGGGCTTCGACATCAAGCAGAACTCGGTCGATGCCATGCCGGAACTGCCGTTCAAGATCATGATGAACGTCGGCAACCCGGACCGCGCCTTCGACTTCGCCCAGCTGCCCAACGCCGGTGTCGGGCTGGCACGCCTGGAGTTCATCATCAACCGCATGATCGGCGTGCACCCCAAGGCGCTGCTGAACTATGCGGGCCTGCCTGCCGACCTGAAAGAAAGCGTCGACAAGCGCATTGCCGGCTACAACGACCCGGTTGGCTTCTACGTCGAGAAGCTGGTAGAAGGCATCAGCACCCTGGCGGCGGCCTTCTACCCGAAAAAGGTCATCGTGCGCCTGTCGGACTTCAAGTCCAACGAGTACGCCAACCTCATCGGCGGCAAGCTGTACGAGCCGGAAGAAGAAAACCCGATGCTGGGCTTCCGCGGTGCTTCGCGTTACATCAGCGAATCGTTCCGTGACTGCTTCGAGCTCGAGTGCCGTGCACTTAAGCGTGTGCGCAACGAGATGGGCCTGACCAACGTCGAGATCATGGTGCCGTTCGTACGCACCTTGGGCGAAGCCAGCCAGGTCGTGGACCTGCTCGCCGAAAACGGCCTGGCCCGCGGCGACAACGGCCTGCGCGTGATCATGATGTGCGAACTGCCGTCCAACGCCATCCTCGCCGAAGAGTTCCTGGAATACTTCGACGGCTTCTCGATCGGTTCCAACGACCTGACCCAGCTGACCCTGGGCCTGGACCGTGACTCGGGCATCATTGCCCACCTGTTCGACGAGCGTAACCCTGCGGTGAAGAAGCTGCTGGCCAACGCCATTGCCGCGTGCAACAAGGCTGGCAAGTACATCGGCATCTGCGGCCAAGGCCCATCGGACCACCCGGACCTGGCCAAGTGGCTGATGGAGCAGGGCATCGAAAGCGTGTCGCTGAACCCGGACTCGGTACTCGAGACCTGGTTCTTCCTGGCCGAAGGCCAAGGCGCGGCCTGATGCAGTAAACGCGGGGGGGCGTCTGGCGCCCTCCTGCCTGGTTTTTTTCCAGGGCGAGTTCCAGCAATGGACCCCGCCCTTTTTTGTGCACCAAGCAACCTTATGCAAAGCAGCAGCACTTTATTCCCCGTGGCCCTGCTCAGTGCCGAGCGCCGCGGCGATCTCAGCGAAGACGTGTATCGGATCAAGGCCGGTAATGGTCCGGATCCCAGCGTCGAGCTCGCCATCACCCGTCTGGGGCTGGCCGACCAGGTTCAGGCCCAAGGCGTGCCGGTCATTCTCCTGCACGGCAGTTTTTCCAATCGGCGCTTCTGGTATTCGCCCAAAGGGGTTGGCCTGGGTGCCTACCTTGCGCGCGCCGGTTTCGATGTCTGGATCCCGGAAATGCGAGGCCACGGCCTGTCGCCGCGTAACCATGACTGGAAACACAACAGCGTTGCCGCCTACGCCCGTGATGACCTGCCGTTGATCAACGCGTTCGTGCGCGAGCAATCGGGCCAGGCGCCGCACTGGGTTGGCCATTCCCTGGGTGGCACCACCCTGGTAGCTGCGCTGGGCGGTGGTTTTCTGGCTGCCGAGCAGTTGGCCAGCGTGGCGGTGTTCGGTACCCAGATCAGCCGTGTCTATTGGCCGTTGAAAGTGCCGCCGCTGGCTTGGGGCGCGAAGCTGGTGCTCAAGCGTTGGGGGCAGATATCCGGGCCACGTTTCAAGCGTGGGCCTGAAGACGAGCCGATAGGCCTCGCCCTGGAGAGCATGCGCTGGCACGGCCTGTTCGGGCGCTTTGGCGACAAGAAGCACGATTGGTGGGCAGGGCTGGCTGAAGTGGATGTACCGCTGCTGGCGGTGGCCGGTGCCGGGGACTTCCAGGACCCTGTGTGGGCCTGTCGCAAGCTGTTCGAGCAGTTGGGCGGCGAGCGCAAGCAGTTCCTGCGGCTGGGTCGTGAAGAAGGTTTCGAGGCCTTTGGGCATGTCGACATGCTGGTGAGCAAGGCCGCGCAGGTGCAGGTGTGGCCGCTGGTGGAGCGCTGGCTGCGCAACCCGCTGCTGCCGGTGCATGCGTCCACTGTCGTTGCCGACCCTGTGCCTGCCAGTTGAGTTCGCTGTACCTGTCATGGCCTCTTCGCGGGTTTACCCGCGAAAGGGCCGGGCCTGCTGGCCAATCTCCACCCGCCGTTCACTGTTGACGCCGCCACCGTATTCGCGGGTAAACCCACTCTTACGCTGGATAGCGGCGCGTTCCTGTGCAGGTGCGGTCCCGCGTGGAAGGACCGGTACAGGATGAATACAAATGACTGCCCGGTCCCGGATGACTACGACAGCCTCCAAGGTGTAGCCTTGGCCGATACCCGCTTTCGTTGTGACTGACAGGAGCTTCCCATGCAGCATTACGTAACGCCCGACCTGTGTGACGCCTACCCGGACCTGGTGCAAGTGCTGGAACCGATGTTCAGCAATTTTGGTGGCCGCGATTCGTTCGGTGGCCAGATCGTTACCATCAAGTGTTTCGAGGACAATTCGCTGGTCAAGGAGCAGGTCGAACTCGACGGCAAGGGCAAAGTGCTGGTGGTCGATGGCGGGGGGTCGCTGCGCCGTGCGCTGCTCGGCGACATGCTCGCCGAAAAAGCCGCAAAAAACGGTTGGGAAGGCTTGGTGATCTACGGCTGCGTGCGTGATGTCGACGTGCTGATCCAGACCGACGTTGGCGTGCAGGCCCTGGCCAGCCACCCAATGAAGACTGACAAGCGCGGTATCGGCGATCTCAACGTGGTGGTCACCTTCGCCGGGGTCACCTTCCGCCCGGGTGAGTATGTATATGCCGACAACAATGGCGTGCTGGTCTCGCCAAGCCCGCTGAAAATGCCGGAGTAATGCGCCGCACGCGCTGATGGAGCTTTGATGTTCGAGGAAGACAACGCGCAGTGGGGGCTGGTGCATGCCCTGGTGCTCGATGGCAAAGGTGGCGCGCGCTCGATTGCCCGTACCGAACTGGACGACCTGCAGTTGCAACCGGAGCAGAGCCTGTGGCTGCACTGGGACCGCAGCCATCCGCAAACCCGTTCCTGGCTGCTGCACGACAGCGGCCTGAGCGAGTTCGCCTGCGAGCTGCTGCTGGAAGAAAACACCCGGCCGCGCCTGCTGCCCATGGCGGACGAACAGCTGTTGCTGTTCCTGCGGGGGGTCAACCTCAACCCGGGTGCCGAGCCCGAAGACATGGTTTCGGTACGCATCTTCGCCGAGGCGCAGCGGGTTATCTCGCTGCGCCTGCGGCCGTTGCGCGCCAGCGATGAAATTCTCCAGTTGCTGGAACAGGGCAGGGGACCGAAATCGGCCTCGGAACTGTTGTTGTTGATGGGTGAGTTGCTGACCGAAAAGGTCCAGGGCCTGGTCAGCGACCTGGCCGAGCTCGTCGACCTGGAGGAAGAAAAGGTCGAATCCGACGAGCGGTACACCCCGGAGCAGGGCAGCCTGCAGCAGATCCGCCGCCGTGCCGCTGGCTTGCGCCGCTTTCTCGCCCCGCAACGGGAAATCTACGCGCAGTTGTCGCGCAGCAGATGGAGCTGGTTCGCCAATGCCGACGCCGATTACTGGAATGAACTCAACAACAGCCTGATCCGCTACCTCGAAGAGCTGGAACTGGCCCGCGAACGCGCTGCGCTGGTGCTGGAAAGCGAGGACCGGCGGCGTAGCGAGCGGATGAACCGCACCATGTACCGCTTTGGCATCATCACCTGCATCTTCCTGCCCATGAGCTTCGTCACCGGGCTGCTGGGCATCAATGTCGGCGGCATCCCCGGGGCGGAAAACCCTTTGGGCTTCCTGTTCGCCTGCATCGTCGTGCTGGGGTTGGCCGTGGGGCAGTGGTGGCTGTTCCGGCGGTTGCGGTGGGTATAGCTGTGCAATTTGAAACCTTCGTGCCAACAGGATGTGTGACCCGTCGCCCGGCCATCTCGTCTCTTGCTGACACTGCGCGAGGTGCCCATGCACGATCCGTTTGAAGAATCCCTGCGCGACCTGCTCAAGGCGTCACCCTCCGGCAATGACCGGGACGACCGGGACGACGCCGCTTGCCTGGGTCGCGTGCTGAAAACCGCCAACCGCCAGGTTGGCGCGGGTGATCTGTTCAGCCTGCTTGGCCGCTGGAGCCAGGCGCTGCTGATTGCCGTGAACAATGGCTCGGCGCATGTTGCGCCGGTGCGTCGACACTCTTCCCGCAACGCTGCCACCGGCAGCAAAGCAGATAAGGCCGATTGAATATGGAACTCGATCTCTGGACCCAGAGCCTGGTCACCGCGATGACTGCCCTTTGGACCAAGGTAGCGAACTTCATCCCCAACCTGTTCGGCGCGCTGGTCGTGGTGCTGCTCGGTTTCGTGGTGGCCAAGC
This sequence comes from Pseudomonas sp. YQ_6, assembly GCF_043103245.1. NCBI lineage: Bacteria > Pseudomonadati > Pseudomonadota > Gammaproteobacteria > Pseudomonadales > Pseudomonadaceae > Pseudomonas > Pseudomonas sp. YQ_6. The sequence goes on along the minus strand of NZ_JBICJR010000079.1, from coordinate 34,163 downwards.
TGCTCGACACGCTGCTGTCCAAATTGTTGGCCAAATTTGGCCTGGACCGCCTGATGGCCGGCACCGGCCTCACCAAAATGCTCGGTCGCGGCGGTATCCAGGTGCCGATCTCGACCCTGATCGGCAAGATCGTCTATTGGTTCGTGCTGCTCATCTTCCTGGTCTCGGCCGCCGAATCGTTGGGCCTTGAGCGGGTTTCGGCAACCCTCGACATGCTTGCCCTGTACTTGCCCAAGGTGTTCGGCGCGGCCCTGGTGCTGCTGGCCGGCGTGCTGCTGGCGCAGGTGGCCAACGGCCTTGTGCGTGGCGCTGCCGAAGGTATCGGCCTGGAATACTCGGCGGGTCTGGGGCGTATTACCCAAGGCCTTGTGATCATCATCAGCATCTCGGTGGCCATCAGCCAGCTTGAAGTGAAAACCGACCTGCTGAACCACGTCATCGTTATCGGGCTGATTACCGTTGGTCTGGCCGTTGCCTTGGCCATGGGCCTTGGCAGTCGCGAAATTGCCGGGCAGATCCTGGCCGGCATCTACGTGCGCGAGCTGTACCAAGTCGGCCAGCAGGTGCGGATTGGAGAGGTCGAAGGGCATATCGAGGAGATCGGTACGGTGAAGACGACGCTGCTGACCGATGATGGCGAACTGGTGTCACTGGCTAACCGCGAGCTGCTTGAACAGCGCGTCAATAGCCGCTAACCGCACAAAAGCTGTTAATGTATGCCGCCGCGAAATTCGACCCACGGGGTCGCGCGGCGACATTGACCTGACTGTCGGCCAGATCCGTTTTGAATAAAGTTCATTCGCCGCCCATGCGCTATGACCCCCGCGAGCTCACAGACGAAGAGTTGGTGGCGCGTTCGCATGAGGAGCTGTACCACGTTACCCGCGCCTATGAAGAGCTCATGCGGCGCTACCAACGGACCCTGTTCAACGTCTGTGCGCGTTATCTGGGGAACGACCGTGACGCGGACGATGTCTGTCAGGAAGTGATGCTGAAAGTGCTGTACGGGCTGAAAAACTTCGAGGGTAAGTCGAAGTTCAAGACCTGGCTCTACAGCATCACCTACAACGAGTGCATTACCCAGTACCGCAAGGAGCGTCGCAAACGTCGGTTGATGGATGCCTTGAGTCTGGACCCTGTTGAAGAGGCGTCCGAGGACAAGGCTCCAAAGCCGGAAGAAAAAGGCGGGCTGGACAAGTGGCTGGTGCATGTGAACCCGATTGACCGGGAAATTCTGGTGCTGCGTTTTGTCGCAGAACTGGAGTTCCAGGAAATTGCCGACATCATGCACATGGGCCTGAGCGCGACGAAAATGCGTTACAAGCGCGCGCTAGACAAGCTTCGGGAGAAATTTGCCGGCCTTGATGAAACTTAGTGGCGTGCAAATATCTCTAACGAACCGGCGAGTTCTGCTAGACTCGCCGTCGAGTTGTCCCTCTTGTTTGTGGTGGGACTGCTTAACTATCACCAGATGGGGATTTAACGGATGAAATTGAAAAACACCTTGGGCTTGGCCATTGGTTCGCTTGTAGCCGCCACTTCGATTGGCGCTATGGCACAAGGTCAAGGCGCCGTCGAGACTGAAATCTTCTACAAGAAAGAATTCTTCGACAGCCAGCGCGACTTCAAGAACGACGGCAACCTGTTCGGCGGCTCGATCGGTTACTTCCTGACCGACGACGTTGAGCTGCGTCTGGGCTACGACGAAGTGCACAACGCTCGTGGCGAAGACGGCAAGAACATCAAGGGCTCGAACACCGCCCTGGACGCCGTTTACCACTTCAACAACCCGTACGACGCCATCCGTCCGTACGTTTCCGCTGGTTTCTCGCACCAGTCGCTGGGCCAGACCGGCCGTGGCGGTCGTGACCACTCCACCTTCGCCAACGTTGGCGCTGGCGCCAAGTGGTACATCACCGACATGTTCTATGCCCGTGCCGGCGTAGAAGCTCAGTACAACATCGACCAGGGCGACACCGAGTGGGCCCCGAGCGTTGGTGTTGGCCTGAACTTCGGCGGTAGCCCGAAGCAAGCTGAAGCTGCTCCTGCTCCAGTTGCTGAAGTCTGCTCCGACTCCGACAACGACGGCGTGTGCGACAACGTCGACAAGTGCCCAGACACCCCGGCCAACGTTACCGTTGACGCCGACGGCTGCCCGGCTGTTGCCGAAGTCGTTCGCGTTGAGCTGGACGTCAAGTTCGACTTCGACAAGTCGGTCGTCAAGCCTAACAGCTACGGCGACATCAAAAACCTGGCTGACTTCATGAAGCAGTACCCACAAACCACCACCGTGGTTGAAGGTCACACTGACTCCGTGGGTCCAGACGCTTACAACCAGAAGCTGTCCGAGCGTCGTGCCAACGCTGTCAAGCAAGTGCTGACCCAGCAGTACGGCGTAGAATCCAGCCGTGTTGACTCGGTTGGCTACGGCGAAACCCGTCCGGTTGCTGACAACGCCACCGAAGAAGGCCGTGCTGTCAACCGTCGCGTTGAAGCTCAGGTAGAAGCCCAGGCCAAGTAATTGGTTTGAAGCTTCATGAAAAACCCGGCCTCGGCCGGGTTTTTCTTTGGCTGGGTTTAACCGGCCTCGAAGGCTGCTCCTGCAGTCAGCCTGCGATTGCGATCCGCCCCACAGCCTGCTGCTCTCCAACCACCTCTCCAATCACCAGGATTGCCGGGCTACGCAAGCCAAACGCCCGCGCAGCTTCCATCATTCCCTGCACATCGCTTCTGCACTCCCGCTGCTGCGGCAACGAGGCATTTTCGATCATCGCCACTGGCATTCCCGGCGCCATGCCCCCTGCCAGCAATCCCTGGCGCACCTGTTCCAGCCGCGCCACCCCCATGTAGACCACCAGCGTTGTCCCGCCCTGAGCCAAGGCCGCCCAGTTCAGCTCGCTATCGTCCTGGGTGTGCGCCGTCACCAGCGTCACCCCTCGGCTCACGCCCCGTGAAGTCAGGGGGATCCCGCATTGGGTGGCCCCGGCCAGGCCGGCGGTGATGCCATTGATCACCTCCACTTCGATGCCATGCCCTTGCAACCACAGCGCCTCTTCACCGCCACGGCCGAAAATGCAAGGGTCGCCGCCCTTGAGCCGCACCACGCAACGGCCCTGTCGCGCGTGGCGCAGCATCAGGCGCTGAATGAACGCTTGCGGTGTAGAGCGGCAGCCACCGCGCTTGCCCACGGTCATTACCCGGGCCTGCGGGCAATGCTCGAGCACTGCCGGGTTGACGAGGTCGTCGACCATGACCACGGCGGCTTGCTGCAACGCACGCACTGCCTTGAGGGTGAGCAGTTCAGGGTCACCAGGGCCGGCACCGACCAGCCATACTTTTGCATTCATCAGCGTTTCCTCATCGGCAAGGCGCGTTCAGCCCTTGAGCAGGGTGAACAGCAGTATCAGATTGATCAGCAACGACAACAGGGCCAGGGTGCGCCACACCTTCAGCGGCTCGCGCTCCAGCAGCGGCCGGGGGCGACTGGGCAGTTCCTGGCGGTCGCCACGCTCGAGCAGCAGCAACCAGTGTTCGGCGGTTTCGAAGCGCTGCGTCGGGTCGCTCGCCACAGCCTGCAGCAGGTTGTGCTGCAGCCATTCCGGCAGGTCGGGTCGGTAGCGCGCGGCGTTGACCGGCTGGCCGAAGCGCGGGCGCTGGAAAGCCTCTACCTCGCCGTACGGGTAGTGTCCGGTCAGCAGGTGGTACAGGGTCACGCCCACTGCATACAAGTCCTGACGCGGGCTGGGCGGGTGGCCTTCGAATGCTTCCGGGGCGATGTACGAGGGCGTGCCCGGCAGCTCGTGCAGCGGGTCTTCGGACAGGCCTGGGCAATAAGCCAGGCCGAAGTCCAGCAGGCGCAGCTGGCCATCACGGCCCAGGTGCAGGTTGTCTGGCTTGATATCGCGGTGCAGCAAGTTGCGCCGATGCAGCACACCGACTGCCTGCAGCAGTTGCCGGGCGACTTCCAGCCATTGCGGCAGGGGCAGCGGGCCTTGTTCGGCCAGCAACGCCGCCAGGTTCTGGCCGGGATATTCGCGCATTACGTAGTACAGGTGCTGGCGCTGACTGGCGGCGTGTAGCTCGGGGAAGTGCCGGCCGGCGATGCGGCGCAGAAACCACTCTTCCAGCAACAGCCCTTGCGCCGCCCCCGGTTCCTGTTCACGTGCAGTGGGCAGGGTCTTGAGCAGCCAAGGCTGGTTCTGGCTATCGCGCACTTTGTACAGCAAGGACTGGCGGCTGTGCGCATGCAATGTTTCGACCTGCCAGCCGTCGATCACCTGGCCTTCGCGCAGCGCGCCGGGCACTGGCCATTGTTGCAGTTGCGCCAGGGTATCGCCCAGGTTGGCCGTGCCCAGTTGCTCGACTTGTACCAGCAAGGCGCTGGCGTTGTCCTTGCTGCCGTTGAGGTGGGCACTGGCCACCAGGGTGTCGGCGGCCAGTTGCAGGTCAGTTTGCTCGCGCAGCACGGCCTGGATGTGCTGTTCGCCCAGGCTGGCCCAGACCCCGTCGCTAAGCAGCAGAAAACATTCGCCCGGTTGCAGCTCGCCTTCCAGGTAGTCCACCAGCAGGTGCTGGTCCAGGCCCAGTGCCCGTTTCAGTACATGCTGCATGCCCGGTTGGTCCCATACATGGTCTTCGCTCAGGCATTGCAGGTTCCCCTCGTGCCAGCGGTACACCCGGCAGTCGCCTACATGGGCCAAGGTAAAGCGCCGGCCGCGCAACACCAGCGCGCTAAGCGTGGTCAGCAACGGCTGGCCGCTGCCCTGGGCGCGCAACCAGCGGTTTTGCGCCAGCAGCAGGCGGTCGAGGGCCTGGGCCACGCTCCAGGTGGCCGGGGTGGCGTAGTAATCCAGTGCCAGTGCCTGCAGGCTGGCGCGCGCCGCCAGGCCGCCGTCGGCACATTGGCTGACGCCGTCGGCCAAGGCGAACAGGTAGCCTTTGCTGGCGGCCAGTTCTGGTGCCGGCGTCACCAGGCGCAGGGCGTCCTGGTTTTCCGCGCGCGGCCCGGTGGCGCTGGCCTGGGCAAAGCTCAGTAGCAGGCTCATCGGCGTGCCTCAGACCCGCGCTGCAGTGACTGCAGCCGAGCCCCAGGTGGTGCGCCAGCGCTGTTTCACCCCGTGCAGGCCGAACCAGGCCAGCAGGCCCAGGCTGGCGAACAGCCACAGCCCCAGTTGGTAATCGCCAGTGTGCTGTTTGATGGTGCCAAGCCCGGCCGCCAGCAGGAAGCCGCCGATGCCCCCGGCCATGCCGATCAGGCCGGTCATTACCCCGATCTCTTGGCGGAAGCGTTGTGGCACCAGTTGGAACACTGCGCCATTGCCGGCACCCAGGCCGAGCATGGCGCTGACGAACAGCGCCAGTGCGGCTGCGGCAGAGGGCAGGTTGAAGCCGACTGCGGCAATGCAGATGGCGGCGACGCCGTACATGCCCAGCAGGGTGCGGATGCCGCCAAAACGGTCAGCCAGGGCGCCGCCGAGCGGGCGCATCAGGCTGCCGGCGAACACGCAAGCGGCGGTGTAGTAGCCGGCGGTGACCGGGCTCAGGCCGTACTGGTCACTGAAGTAGCCGGGCAGGGCACTGGCCAGGCCGATGAAGCCGCCGAAGGTAACGCTGTAGAAAAACATGAACCACCAGCTGTCACGGTCGCCCAGTGCCTTGAGGTAGTCGGCCATGGCTTTCGGCTTGGGCCGTTGCGGGGCATTGCGCGCCAACAGGGCGAACACCACCAGCGCCAGTGACAGCGGGATCAGCGCAAAGCCGAACACATTGTTCCAGCCAAAGCCCGCTGCCAGTGCCGGTGCCAGCAAGGCCGCGAACACCGTGCCGGAGTTGCCGGCGCCGGCGATGCCCATGGCCTTGCCTTGGTGCTGTGGCGGGTACCACTGTGAGGCCAGCGGCAGCGAGACGGCGAAGGACGCACCGGCAAAGCCCAGGAAAACACCTAGCAGCAGGGCCTGTTCATAGCTGTGTACGCCAAGGTACCAGGCTGCGGCGAGGGCGACGATGACCACCACCTGGCCGATCAGGCCAGCCGTCTTGGGCGACAGGCGGTCGACCAGAACGCCCATGGCGAAGCGCAGAATCGCCCCGGCCAGGATCGGCGTGGCCACCATCAGGCCCCGTTGTTGTGCGCTCAGTTGCAGGTCGGCAGCAATCTGCACCGCCAACGGGCCCAGCAGGTACCAGACCATGAAGCTGAGGTCGAAGTACAGAAATGCGGCGAACAGCGTGGGCACATGCCCGGATTTCCAGAAGCTGGCACTCATCGAACACCTCACTCGGTAGTACAACGGAACGAAAAAGACGCCGCTACCCGCTCCATGGGTGTGGAGGGGAGAGCGACGTCTTTGTCGGGATTCAAGTGGGGTAACCGCCGTTGGCTACCGGTGAAATTTGTTGAGCAAGAGATGGGCCAACTTCTGGTGGGGCTGGCTTGAGATTTTCAGCGCATCAGCCGAGCATCTCATGCATGGCAATGATCTGTTCGGCCACCTGGATCAGCTTCTGCTGCCGGCTCATGGCCTGGCGACGCATCAGGGTATAGGCCTGCTCTTCGTTGCAATCCTTCATCTTCATCAGCAAACCCTTGGCCTGCTCGATGCGCTTGCGTTCGGCCAATTGCTGGTCGCGCGCCAGCAACTGCGCCTTCAGTGCCTGGTCGCTTTCGAAGCGGGCCATGGCCACGTCCAGGATCGGCTGCAGCCGCGCAGCATGGATGCCTTCGACGATATAGGCACTGACCCCTGCCTGGATCGCCTGGCGCATCATCCCGGGGTCGTGCTCGTCAGTGAACAACACGATGGGCCGCGGCTGGTCACGGCTGACCAGCACTACCTGTTCCATCACATCGCGGTCTGGCGAGTCGGTATCGATCAGCACCACGTCCGGGCGCACCGTTTCGACGCAGGCGGGCAGGTCGATGGTCAGGTCTGGGGCTTCGATGATCTCGAAGCCGGCCTCACTCAACGCCGCCCTGAGGCGACCGAGCTTGCTCTGGGTATCGTCGATCAGCAGGATGCGCAACATGTTCGTCCCCCTCACGCGCCGACACGGGCATCGGGCAGGTCGCCCAAGGCATGCAAGCTGAAACTGCGGGCATAGCCGAAGGGGTCGCTGCCGTCCCAGCGGGAGCCATCGATCAGCAGGCTGCTGCGCATCGGTTGGCCTGGGCAAGCGATGCCCAGGCTCTGTGCGGCCTCGCTGTACAACTGCAGTTGCTGGACATGCCGGGCCACGCCGAGGTAGTCGGGGTCTTCGCGCAGCAGGCCCCAGCGGCGGAACTGGGTCATGAACCACATACCGTCGGACAGGTAGGGCAGGTTGGCCCGGCCTTGGTCGAACAGGCGCAGGGCGTGTGGGTCTTGCCACTGGTTGCCCAGGCCATCCTCATAATGGCCGAGCAGGCGGGGGGCTATGCTGTCCAGCGGGGTGTCCAGGTAGGCGCTTGCGCTGAGCAGTTGCGCGGTGCTGCGGCGGTTTTCCGGGCTTTGCTCGATGAACCGGCTGGCGGTGAGGATCGCCTTGATCAGCGCACGGGCGCTGTTGGGGTATTGCTCGGCAAAGACGCGGGCGCAGGCCAGGACCTTTTCCGGGTGATCCGGCCAGATCGACTGGCTGGTGGCCAGGGTGAAGCCTTGGCCTTTGGCCACGGCGTCGGCGGCCCAGGGCTCGCCGACGCAGAAACCGTCAATGCGCCCGGCCTGGAGGTGTGCAGCCATCTGCGCCGGTGGCACCACTACGCTGTCGACGTCGCGCAGCGGGTGAATGCCCTGGCTGGCCAGCCAGTAATACAGCCACATGGCGTGGGTGCCGGTGGGGAAGGTCTGGGCGAACGTCAGGCGTGCGCCATGCTGGTGCACCAGACGCGCCAGTGCCTCAGGGTTGGTCACGCCCTTGCGCTGCAAGGCAGGGGACAGGTTGATAGCCTGGGCATTCTGGTTCAGCCCCATTAGCACGGCCATGTCGCTGGCAGGTACGCCGCCAATGCCCAGGTGCACGGCGTAGACCAGGCCATACAGGCAATGCGCGGCGTCCAGTTCGCCGCTGACCAGCTTGTCGCGCAGCCCGGCCCACGAGCCCTGGCGCTGGAGGTTGAGGGTAAGGCCGTGCTGCTGGGCAAAGCCCTGGGTGGCGGCGACCACGACCGAGGCGCAGTCGGTCAGGGCCATGTAGCCGATGTTCAGGCTGGTTTTTTCCGGCGCGTCGCTGCCGTTGACCCAGGCCAGGGGCGTTGCTCGGGGTACAGTGTTCACAAGAGTCCTCGCCCTTACTGATAAGGCTGTGGGCTGAACGGGTGCAACCGATGTGCCAAGCGCTCCACGATTTGCTGTCCTGTCAGCCCCGCGCTGGCTATAATCGCCCCCTCACTCACCCTGAGCCTTGCCCGCCCATGTATACCCTGGCCCGCCAGCTGCTGTTCAAGCTTTCCCCGGAAACTTCCCACGACCTGTCCCTGGACCTGATCGGCGCCGGTGGCCGTTTGGGCCTCAACGGCATGCTGTGCAAGCAACCGGCGTCATTGCCGGTTTCGGTCATGGGCTTGAACTTCGCCAACCCGGTGGGGCTGGCAGCTGGCCTGGACAAGAACGGCGCGGCCATCGACGGCTTCGCCCAGCTGGGCTTCGGTTTTGTCGAAATCGGCACTGTCACCCCGCGTCCGCAGCCTGGCAACCCCAAGCCCCGGTTGTTCCGCCTGCCGGAAGCCACGGCCATCATCAACCGCATGGGCTTCAACAACCTGGGCGTTGATCACCTGCTCGAGCGCGTACGCGCCTCGCGCTACAAGGGGGTGCTGGGCATCAACATCGGCAAGAACTTCGATACCCCGGTCGAACGTGCCGTCGATGACTACCTGATCTGCCTGGACAAGGTCTACACCGCCGCCAGCTACATCACGGTCAACGTCAGCTCGCCCAATACCCCGGGCCTGCGCAGCCTGCAGTTCGGGGACTCGCTCAAGCAGTTGCTCGACGCCCTGGCCGAGCGCCGCGAACAACTGGCCGGTGCACATGGCAAGCGCGTGCCCCTGGCAATCAAGATCGCGCCGGACATGAGCGACGAAGAAACGGCGCTGGTGGCCGCCGCGCTGATGGAGTCGGGCATGGATGCGGTGATCGCCACCAACACCACGCTGGGCCGTGAAGGTGTCGAAGCATTGCCGTACGGTGGCGAGGCGGGCGGCCTGTCGGGCGCACCGGTGCTGGAGAAGAGCACCCATATCGTCAAGGTGCTGGCAGGTGAGCTGGGCGGCAAGTTGCCGATCATTGCCGCTGGGGGCATCACCGAAGGCCGTCATGCTGCCGAGAAGATCGCGGCCGGGGCGAGCCTGGTGCAGATCTACTCGGGCTTCATTTACAAAGGGCCGGCGCTGATTCGCGAAGCGGTGGATGCTATCGCGGCAATGCCGCGGTAACCTGACCAGCCCGCCCCTGCAGGGGGAGTGTGGGTACAGCTGATGAGGTTTGCCAAGGCATAAAAAGGGCCCCTTCAAGGGGCCCCTGGGCCTTAGCCCGCCGCCCGGATGGGGCGTGCATGGTAAATCGAATTCAGTGTCCTCGTTCAGCCAACGGCGTGATTTTCGTTGAGTCTATGGATGCCAGCGGTGCCAGTCATTCCGTCCCAGTTATCACCGCGACCTTCACGCCAGCCGTTGATCCAGGCTTGGCGAACAGAAGGAAGATTGAAGGGGCAAAGTTCGCGGGATTTGCCGGTGACCCCGTATTGGTAGCCACGTGAATATGCTCTTTCCAACGGATCACGCTTAAGTCTTCTCATAGGGTGTTGCCCTCACTTGTTGACTGTAATGTCCCGTCGGCCTCTCCGAGGCCGGGCAGAGTCGTTCTGCCGGTTTGCGCTCGCTGCCGGCGTGGCGAGCTGAAAGTGCCGCCTCGTTGCGAAGCGGCCTGAGACCAGTTCTATCGAATGCGAGTCACGGTGTGAATGATCGATTTGTCATAAGCACGTAACCTTTCCAAGGGTGAGGGGATAAGTAAATAAATGCGACTCAACCTTATTTGGTGTTTAGCCCTGCAATGATCGGGGTTTGCCGTTCTTTGACGTCATTTCGCCAGCGTTGTTTGCGGATGACAGAAATAATTTGAAATGCGACGAAGGGTCACATTGGCCCGCAGATCGCCAGAATTACGCGTACTGCCTGATGATCTAAGCTGTCTTTGCCACTGGGCCAGGCACGGATCGGTCAGGCGGCCCGGCTTTTCTGCAGCGCGTTGTGTGCCGCAGAAAGTCACCCGCACGCCTGCTGGAAAGGTGTACGGGCAAACATCGCGGGGCGATGCGTCGCCCCGTCAGTCAAATAGCCCAAGGCGCTGGAATACTCATGTCGGACCGTTTCGAACTTTACCTCACCTGTCCCAAAGGCCTTGAAAGCCTGCTCGCCGAAGAGGCCAGGGGCCTCGGCCTTGACGAGGTGCGCGAGCACACCTCGGCCATTCGCGGCGCCGCCGACATGGAAACTGCTTACCGCCTGTGTGTCTGGTCACGTCTGGCCAACCGCGTATTGCTGGTGCTCAAGCGCTTCTCGATGAAGAACGCCGACGACCTTTACGACGGTGTGCACGCGGTCGACTGGGCTGACCACCTGGCAGCCGACGGCACCCTGGCTGTGGAGTTCAGCGGCCATGGCTCTGGCATCGACAATACCCACTTCGGTGCGCTGAAGGTCAAGGATGCGATCGTCGACAAGCTGCGTAACCGCGAAGGCCTGCGCCCGTCCGTGGAAAAGATCGACCCTGACGTGCGCGTGCACCTGCGCCTGGACCGCGGCGAGGCCATTCTGTCCCTCGACCTGTCCGGGCACAGCCTGCACCAGCGTGGCTACCGCCTGCAGCAAGGCGCCGCGCCGCTGAAGGAAAACCTGGCGGCGGCGGTGCTGATCCGTGCTGGCTGGCCGCGTATCGCGGCCGAAGGTGGTGCGCTGGCCGACCCGATGTGCGGTGTGGGTACCTTCCTGGTCGAGGCAGCGATGATCGCCGCCGATATTGCCCCCAACCTCAAGCGCGAACGCTGGGGCTTCAGTGCCTGGCTCGGCCATGTGCCGGCGCTGTGGCGCAAGGTGCATGACGAAGCGCAGGCGCGCGCGCAGGCCGGCCTGGCCAAGCCACCGCTGTGGATCCGTGGCTACGAGGCTGACCCGCGGCTGATCCAGCCGGGCCGCAACAACGTCGAGCGTGCCGGCCTGGGCGACTGGGTGAAGATCTACCAGGGCGAAGTCAGCACCTTCGAGCCACGCCCGGACCAGAACCAGAAAGGCCTGGTCATCAGCAACCCGCCCTACGGTGAGCGTCTGGGTGACGAAGCCAGCCTGCTGTACCTCTATCAGAATCTGGGCGAGCGCCTGCGCCAGGCCTGCATGGGCTGGGAAGCAGCGGTATTCACTGGTGCGCCGCAACTGGGCAAGCGCATGGGCATTCGTAGCCACAAGCAGTACGCGTTCTGGAACGGCGCATTGCCATGCAAGCTGCTGCTGTTCAAGGTGCAGCCTGACCAGTTCGTCACCGGTGAACGCCGCGAAGCGCAGCCTGAAGGCACCGAAGCCCGCCAGCAGGTGCCGCAGGCCAGCGAGCCCGCGCGGCTATCGGAAGGGGCGCAGATGTTTGCCAACCGCCTGCAGAAGAACCTCAAGCAACTGGGCAAGTGGGCCCGTCGCGAGCAGATCGACTGCTACCGCTTGTACGATGCCGACATGCCTGAATATGCCCTGGCGGTCGACCTGTACCAGGACTGGGTACACGTGCAGGAATACGCCGCACCACGTTCGGTCGACCCGGACAAGGCTCAGGCCCGTCTGCTCGATGCACTGGCTGCCATCCCGCAGGCGCTGGGCATTTCGCCGCAGCGTGTAGTGCTCAAGCGTCGCGAGCGGCAGAGCGGCACGCGCCAGTACGAACGCCAGGCTACCGAGGGCCGCTTCCAGGAGGTGAACGAAGGAGGCGTCAAGCTGCTGGTCAACCTCACCGACTACCTGGATACCGGGCTGTTCCTCGACCACCGCCCGATGCGTATGCGCATCCAGCGTGAGGCTGCCGGCAAGCGCTTCCTCAACCTGTTCTGCTACACCGCCACGGCCACCGTGCACGCGGCCAAGGGTGGTGCGCGCAGCACCACCAGCGTCGACCTGTCGAAAACCTACCTGGACTGGGCACGGCGTAACCTGGCGCTCAATGGCTATTCCGAGCGCAACCGCCTGGAGCAGAGCGATGTAATGGCCTGGCTGGAAGGTAACCGTGACAGCTACGACCTGATCTTCATCGACCCGCCAACCTTCTCCAACTCCAAGCGCATGGAAGGTGTATTCGACGTGCAGCGTGACCATGTTCAGCTGTTGGACCTGGCCATGGCCCGTCTGGCGCCGGGTGGTGTGCTGTATTTCTCCAACAACTTCCGCAAGTTCCAGCTGGACGAGCACCTGATGGCGCGTTACGTGGTGGAAGAAATCAGCGCGCAGACCCTGGACCCGGACTTCGCCCGTAATAACCGTATCCATCGCGCCTGGCGTTTGCAGCTTCGTTGAGGCGACGAGGTACATTGCACGGCTAATGGCCAATAGCTATAACTGAGGGCAGGGCAAGATAATCCGCAGGACGCTGACGTGACGAGATGGGTGTATGTCAAAGTGTGGCGTGCGTGCGCGGTTGCTTGGCTTGTGCACAGAGAGGGCGTCCGCGTGGGCGATGGCGCTGATTGCACTGGTGGCGGGCGGCTTGTTGACCGCTGCCTTGGCATTTGCCGCGCACACCTTCTATAAACAGCAGCTGCGCCAGCGCTTCGAGCTGCTGGCCAGCGAGCGCGCCAGCCGTATTGCCGAGCGCTTTGACGAACAGCAGCAGCGCCTGGATGGGCTGCGGCGGTTCTTCAGTTTTTCCAGCGAGATCACCCCGCGCGAATTCGACGGCTATGCCCGACCACTGCTGCAACGCACCTTGGCCTATGCCTGGGCGCCGCGCGTCGAGGCTGCGCAACGCGCCGAATTCGAGCGCCTGGCCAGTGCCCATACCGGCCCAGGCTATGTGATCCGTGACCAGGACGCGCAAGGCCAATGGCGCCCGGCTTCGCAGCGCGACCATTACTTCCCGGTGCTCTATACCCAATCGAGCGAACGGCCCGGGTTGCCTTATGGCCTGGACCTCGCTGGTCAAAGCGGGCCTCAGGCGGCCCTGGCGCGGGCGCTGGCGCCGGGCAGCATGGCGGTGTCCGAGCCATTGGCCCTGTTCGATACCCAATCGGCAGGGCGCGGCCTGCTGATGGTAGCGCCGGTATTTTCCGATGCCGACCCCCGCGGTGCGGCAGTGGGCTATGTGATGGCGTTGCTGAGCATGCGCGAGCTGGTCAGCGACGGTCGACCGGTAGCGGTTGATGACAACCTGGTCGTGCGCATCACGGACCCGTCCGGGTTACAAGGCCCCGTCGTGATGTTCGATTCGCAAAATCCGGTCGCGCCCTTGGCCCTGGCCAGCAATCAGTTGTTGCGCCTGGCCGATCACCATTTCCAGCTGAGCATTCAGCCAAGCCAGGCGTTCGCGCAGGCGAACCGCTCCTCGGCGGTGATGGCGGTCGGTTTGTTGGGCGGACTGTTGAGCCTGTTGCTCAGCGTGCTGCTCTACAGCCTGTTCAGCCAGCGTCAGCGCGCCCTGGCCCTGGTCGCTCAGCGTACTGCCGAGTTGCAGGTCAGCGAGCAGTCGTTGCGTGGCACCCACAACCAACTGCGAAGTGTGCTGGATGCCGCGACCCAGGTGGCGATCATCGCCACCAACCTCAAGGGGGTGGTCAGCACGTTCAACGCCGGTGCCGAACGCATGCTCGGTTACGCGGCCAGCGAAGCGATCGGCCGCTTGCGCCTTGAAGACCTGGTACTGCCGGAGGAGCTGAACCTGCGTGCCCAGGCCTTGAGCTTGCGTTTTGGCCGCGCCATTGCTGGCGGCCAGGCGATGTTCGCTGAAACGGTGCAGGAGCACGGGGCCGAGCCTGGCGAGTGGACCTTGCTACGGGCCGATGGCAGCCAGCTGGTCGCCAACATGCTGGTGACTGCCATGCTCGACGAACAGGGGTTGTGGGTTGGCTACCTGGCCATCTGCATTGACGTGACCGAGCGGCGCCGGGTGCATGAGGCGTTGGCAGCGCGTGACCGGTTGCTGGAAAAGCTCAGCGCCGAGGTGCCGGGCGGTATCTACCAATATCGCCTGGATGCCAACGGCCATTCGTGTTTTCCATACGCCAGCATGGGCCTGTATGACATTTATGAGATCGACCTGATGCAGTTGCGTGAGGATGCCTCGGCGGTGTTCGAGCGTATCCACCCCGATGACCTGGAACGCGTGCGCCGCTCGGTGCGCTATTCGGCCGAACACTTGTCACCCTGGCGCGAGGAGTATCGAGTCTGCCTGCCACGGGCCGGAATGCGCTGGGTGCGCGGCGAGGCGACCCCGGAAGTGGGCGAGCAGGGCTGCACCCTGTGGCATGGCTACCTGACTGACATCTCCGACCTGAAGGGCGTGGAGGAAGAGTTGCGGGCGCTGTCGGTCACCGACTCGCTGACCGGTATCCATAACCGTCGCTATTTTCAGGAGCGGCTCAAGATCGAACTGGAAAGGGCCCAGCGCGATGGCTTGCCGCTGGCGGTGATCATGCTCGACATCGATCACTTCAAGCGCATCAACGACCGCTTCGGCCATGCTGTCGGCGACCGGGTGCTGCGTAGCCTCTGCCAGCGCATCGCTCAGCGTTTGCGCCGTACCGATGTGTTCTGCCGCTTGGGCGGGGAAGAGTTCATGGTGCTTTGCCCGGGCAGCGATGCCGATCAGGCCCGGCTGCTGGCGCTGGAGTTATGGCAAGGGGTGCGCAATGTACCGGTGGAAGGCGTGGGCCAGGTGACTGCAAGCTTCGGTGTGGCGGGCTGGCGGGCTGGCGGTCGGGCGAAGGCGCCGATGCCTTGCTGTTGCGCGCCGACGCCGGCGTGTATGCGGCCAAACAGGCCGGGCGGGACCGGGTGGAGGGGGAGCTGGTATAAAACCGTGCGCGCGGTCGGCGTGGGGGCCGCTTTGCGGCCCTTTCGGGACGCAAAGCCGCTCCTGCATCGACTGCGCAATCGGGCCCGGCTGAGTGGCAGCTGGCGTCAGTTGGCCGCTGTACTGCCAGCCAGCTTCGGCTGGCGATACAGGTCAAGCAACACCTGATCCAGCACCTGCGAGGCACCCCACGGTTTCGGGTCGTTGAGAATTGCCGCTACCGCCCAGGTATGGCCGTTGCTGTCGCGGCTGAAGCCGGCAATCGCCCGCACAGTGTTCAGTGTGCCGGTCTTGATGTGCCCTTCACCGGTCATCGCGGTGCGCTTGAGACGCTTGCGCATTGTGCCGTCCATGCCCACCAGCGGCATCGAGCTCATGAACTCGGCAGCGTAAGGGCTCTTCCAGGCGGCTTTCAGCATCTCCGCCATTTCCCGGGTACTGACCCGTTCGGCACGCGACAGGCCAGAGCCGTTTTCCATCACCAGATGCGGCGCGGTGATGCCCTTTTTCGCCAGCCATTGGCGTACCACGCGCTGGGCAGCACGGGCGTCGTCGCCATCGGCATCGGTGCGGAACTGCGCGCCAAGGCTCAGGAACAGCTGCTGGGCCATGGTGTTGTTGCTGTACTTGTTGATGTCGCGGATCACTTCCACCAGGTCTGGCGAGAAGGCTCGGGCCAGCAGGCGAGCACTCTTGGGCACATTCTCGATGCGGTCGCCACCCTGGATGTTGCCACCCAGTTCGTTCCAGATTGCGCGCACGGCACCGGCGGCGTAGGTGGGATGGTCGAGCAGTGACAGGTAGGTTTGCGAGTTGCAGCCGTCACCCAGTTGGCCGCTGACCGTTACACTGATGCCGTCGGCTTGGGGCACCGGGTTGTAGCGCACATCACCGGTGCATTTCTTCGAGGCTACCGGCTTGATCTGGTTGTCGATACGGATACTGGCAATCGGCGGCTCGACTGCGACGGTGACCTTGCCACCATCATTGCGCGCCACGAAGCGCAGGGCCTTGAGGTTGACCAGCAGCGAGTCGGGCTTGACCAGGAACGGCTTGTTTTCATCACCGCCGTCGTCGTTGAACTGCGGCAGGTTGGGTTGCACGAAGTGGCTGCGGTCCAGCACCAGGTCACCGGTGACGGTGCGCACGCCATTGGCGCGCAGGTCACGCATCAGCAGCCACAGCTTTTCCATGTTCAGTTTGGGGTCACCGCCACCTTTAAGGTAGAGGTTACCGTTAAGCACGCCGTTGCTCAGGGTGCCGTCGGTGTAGAACTCGGTTTTCCACTGGAAGGTCGGGCCGAGCAGTTCGAGGGCGGCGTAGGTGGTGACGAGTTTCATGGTCGACGCCGGGTTCACCGACACATCGGCATTGAACACGGTCGGGGTGCCGGGGCCGTCCAGCGGCAGCATCACCAGCGACAGTGCTGTGTCCTGCAGTTTGTTGGCCTTGAGCGCCTGCTGCACTTTGGCAGGCAGGGTGGTATTGACGGCGGCGTGGCTGGGCAAGGCAAGTGGCAACAGCAGGCCGGCAAGTATGAAGGGACGAAGCGTTTTGATCATAGCGAGTGAATACCCTGCGGCGAGGGAAAAGGGCTTTGGGGCTGTAAGAGATGATGGCCCCACGACGTAAACAGTACGCATTATGCCCCAAGCGCAGCCGCGATGCGTCACGTTCGACGGAAAAGCATCGCCAATAAAAAGGCCACCCGAATGGGGTGGCCTTTTCAGCAATCAACCTTTCAGCCCGAAGCTGACAAGTATCACTCAGCCTTGTTGATAGGCTTTTCCGGGTACCAGGCATCCAGCAGCGGGCTGACTTCGATCTTGGTCAGTTCGCTGCGGCCTTTGAGCCAGGCTTCAACGGCAGCGCGCTGTTCTTCGCTGACCGAGCCGCGTTTGACCGAGCACACCAGGCCGAAATCGTCACCGCCTACATAATCCAGGCCGTTGGCGTCCATGGCTTCTTCCAGGAACGCGTCGAGGAAAGCATCGATTGCCTGGTCATCCAGATCTTCCTTGAATTCCAGGTTCAGCTCGAAGCCCAATTCCTGAAACTCGTCG
This sequence comes from Pseudomonas sp. YQ_6, assembly GCF_043103245.1. Taxonomy (NCBI): domain Bacteria; kingdom Pseudomonadati; phylum Pseudomonadota; class Gammaproteobacteria; order Pseudomonadales; family Pseudomonadaceae; genus Pseudomonas; species Pseudomonas sp. YQ_6. The sequence goes on along the minus strand of NZ_JBICJR010000079.1, from coordinate 17,080 downwards.
ACACACAGCTTCTTGCGCAGACGACGGGAGCGGTTTGTGGCCATGAAACAATCCTCTTAGGTAATAACGCCGCGCAGTCTACCAGTTAACACGTGTGGTTGCCTGCCTGAGTATTCGTGCTTGTGGCCAATTCCTTGGCCAGGGCACGTTCCACTCGGCACATATGCCGTGCCAGTGCCTGGCGCCGAAGGCGCACCTGGGCAATGGGCAAGTCGCTGGCCTCGAGGGCTTCACAGGCCGCCATCAGGTCAGGGGCTTCCAGCATGCGTGCGGCGCTGAGCACCTTGTGGGCCTGCTCGGCAATGGCGCCGCTGTCGTGTTGCGGGTGAAGCGCCATCAGGCTGGCCAGGTCGGCCTGAAGGCTCTGATGCAAGGTTTCCAGGAAGCGCTGACGGTCAACCGGGTCAGGCCCGACCACGGCGGCCAGGCCGTCCAGCTGGTACAGCTTGCGTCGGGGGCATTGCTGGCGGCGCGGGCGAATGCCAGCCAGGCGCTGGCTGAGGGTGCTCAGGCTGATGGGCTTGAGCAGGCAGTCGTCCATGCCGGCGGTCAGGCACTTGCGGCGTACTTCCGGCTGTGCGTTGGCGGTGTAGCCGAGGATGGTGCAGGGTGGTCGCTTGCCCTGGCGTTCTTCGGCGCGCACGGCAGTCGCCAGCTGGTAACCGTTCATGTGCGGCATGTTGCAGTCGAGTACCAGCACATCGAAGTCGCCTTCCCGCCAGGTCGCCAGGCCTTCCTGCCCATCGCGGGCGCTGGCGTGCTCCAGGCCCAGGTAGCCAAGTTGTTGCGCCATCAGTTGCAGGTTGGCCGGGTGATCATCGATGACCAGCACGTTCAGCCGTGGGTCGGGCACGTCGAGCTGCTCGGGCAGCGGTTTCGGCTGCTCTGCGCCATCCACCCGTTGCAGCGGCATCTTCAGGCGCACCTGGGTACCGACATCCTCCAGGCTCTTCATGGACAGGCTGCCGCCCATCATTTCGCACAGGTTGCGGCAGATGGCCAGGCCCAGCCCGGTACCTGCGCGGGCGCCCTGGCTGTGCGGGTTGGCCTGGATGAACGGGTTGAACAGGCGCTGCAGGTCGTCGGGGTGGATGCCGATGCCACTGTCGCGCACCTCCAGCTCCAGTACGGCTGGTGTGCTGGTGCCGTCATCCAGCAGCCTGACGCAGATGCGCACCTGACCGTGCTCGGTGAACTTGATGGCATTGCTCACCAGGTTGGACAGCACCTGCTTGAAGCGCAGCGGGTCAAGCAGGACATGGCAGCGTGCGGCCGGGGCGATCTGCACCTCCAGGGCCAGCCCTTTCTGCCGCGCCTGGCCATCGAAAATGCGCGCCACCGATTCGACCAGCGCCGCCAGGTCGACCACCTCCGGGGCCAGGGACAAGTGCCCGGACTCGATGCGCACGATGTCGAGAATGTCACCGATCAGGCCCAGCAGGTCTTTGGCCGAATGGTGTGCCAGTTCCAGCGCGCTGCGGTCCACCCGGCCCTGGTCGGCGCGCTTGACCGCCAGTTCCAGCATGCCGATGACGGCATTCATCGGGGTGCGGATTTCGTGGCTGATGGTCGCCAGGAACGTGCTCTTGGCCCGGTTGGCATCGTCGGCCTGCTGCTTGGCCTGGCGCAGCTCAAGGACCAGTTGGCGGCGTTCGCTGATGTCGATCCAGCCGCCGATGATCCCCTGCACCTCACCCAGGGAGTCACGGTACGGCAGGATCCAGTGGTAGATGGTCAGGTCCCGGTCCTTGATCCGTAATGGACGGTCCTTGATCAGTGGTGAACCCGCCGCCATGACTTTCTGGTAATCCGCCTGGATCTGCCGAGCCTGCTCGGAATCGGCAAACAGGCTGTCCTTGAGTTTTTTGCCGATCACCTGATCGGAGCGGGCCTGCACGGCTTCAAGGTAGCTGTAGTTGCAACTTTTCAGGCAACCCTCGCGGTCGCGCACATACATGGGGTGGGGCGTACCGTTGAGCAGGGCGCGCATGAATGCCAACTGGTCGTTCAGCGCGCGTTCGGCGCGCTGGCGCTGGCGAATCTGCAGGCGCAGGCGGGCATTCCAGAGCAGGGCCAGCAACAAAAGCACGGCCGTGGCCAGCACCACCTGCAGGGCAAGGCGGCTGTAGCCTTTGGTGTTGTCATCCTCATGCCTGCCAAAGCCGCGCCAACGGTTGTTGATTACCCCCAGCTCCTCGGGTGAGATACTCAGCAAAGCCTTGTCGAGGATAGACAACAGCGCCGGTGACGGGGCAGTGGTGGCCATGGCGAAGTTGGCGGGTTCGCTGCCGACCGAGGTGCGGATGACCAGTTCGGGGTTGCTGGCCAAGGCGTGGTTGGCGTCGATCAGGGTGGTGATCACCGCATCGACAGCCCCGCTGCTGAGCAACGCCATGGAGTAGAACGCGCTTTCGGTCTCGACCCAGCTTATCTTTGGATAATCCCGGGACAGCATGGCGTTCATGGTGCTGTAGCGGGTAATGGCGATGCGATGCCCCTGCAACTGCTCCAGTGAACTCAATGTGTTGTTGTCCTTGTGGTTGACCAGCACATAAGCGCTTTCGAGGTAGGGGCGGCTGATTTGCAGGTCGTCCCCTGCTTTGCCGGCGCTGGCCAGTGCGGCGATGACATCGGCCCGGCCATCCTTGAGGCGGGCGACCATGTCGGCAATGCCACTGGCGCGCTGCACTTCGAAACGCAACCCGGTGCGCAGGCGAATGAGGTCCAGCAGGTCGGCGGTGATGCCTCGGAAATGCCCCGAATCATCGAAGTAGGACAGTGGTGCAGCCGCGTCATCGGCTGCCACGCGCATCACGGGGTGCTTCTCCAGCCACTGCTGCTCGGCCGCGCTCAATTGCAGTTGGCGATCGCTCAGCAACAGGTCGCTGCCGGCGCTCCAGCGTTTGAAGATACTGGAGCGAATGGCCGGGCTTTGCCTGTCCAGGATGGTGTTCACCAGGTCCAGCAGCACGGTATCTTGCTGACGCAAGGCAAAACCGAAGCCGATGGCCTCGTGTTTGCCGAAGTTGGCCATGCGCAGGCGGGGCAGATGACCACGGTTGAGCTGGTAGTGCGTGGAGATGGTATCGCCGATGAACACGTCGGCCTGCCCGAACGCGACAGCATTCAGTGCCTGGCTGGAAGAACCGAAGGCCAGCAGCTCGGCCTTGGGGTAGGCGGTGAGTACTTCCTGTCTGGGCAAATAGTGGTAGAGCATGCCCAGGCGCATGCCGGCAAGGTCCGTGTCCAGTGCCCGGTTTTCGTCTTCACGGGTTACCAGTACAGGTTGGTCGACGGCATAGGGGCGCGACAGTGCCAGGCCGTCACTGGCCGCTTCGTAGCCATTGGCGCTGCCCAGCAGGTCGATATCACCGTGCCTGAGCGCCTCCACCGCCGCCTGCCGGCTGGAGAAACGCAGCACCCTCACTGGCAACTGCACGGCCTTGCCGATCAGGTTTGCGTACTCGGCGGTCAGGCCCTGGTAGTCGTTGCCGCCACCGGTGATGTCAAACGGCGGATAGTCGGGTGCCGATGTGCCCAGCACCAGTTCCTGCCGGCCTTCGAGCCATTGCCGTTGTTCGGGCGTGAGCACGGGCTGGACGGGGTGGGCCGATGAGCGCGCCAGTAACGTAAAGGACGCGGCTTCGCGATGGCCAGCCTGTGTCGCGCCGCTGAGCAGCAGCAGGACGAGCAGCAGGCGATTGATAGCTCGGGCCATGACCACGTTCAGACCAGCGCGTTGCGCTTGGCCATCTCGATCAGATCGACCAGCGTATTGACTTGCAGTTTGTGCATGAGACGCTTCTTGTAGGTACTGACAGTCTTGCTGCTGAGGAACATGCCTTTGGCAATTTCCTTGTTGCTGCGGCCTTGGGCGAAAAGTTGAAGCACCATCAGTTCGCGGTCATTTACCTGGCGGAAAAGTTGCAGGTCACTGTCGGTCGTCTGGTTGTTTTTTATTGCCTGGCTGGGGAAGTAGTTATAACCGGCCAGTACGGCCTTGATAGCACTGAGCAGTTCACTCAAGTCTTCCTGCTTGCAGACATAACCTGCTGCGCCCGAGTGCATGCAACGTACGGCAAACAATGCCGGGGACTGTGCAGTCAATACCAGAACCTTCAAGGGCAGGGCCATGCTCTGAAAACGGGCCAGCACCTCCAGGCCGTCTAGCTTGGGGATGCTGATGTCGAGGATGACCAGGTCGGGGTTGCTCTCGCGGATCATCTGCATGGCGTCTACGCCGTTGTCCGACTCGCCGACAATCTTGTAATTCTGGTTTTCCAGCAGCATACGGACGGCCAGGCGAATCACCGGATGGTCGTCAACGATAAATATGGAGTGCATGTTCAACTTCCCTGCGGTCGATTGAGGGTGACAGTGGGCACCTTATCGCAGTTGGAAGTCCTCAGGCGTGCGAGGAGTGGCTGTTAGGCCTATATGGGAAACGGCTTACAAGATAAAACAAAATGGGCTACGGAATAGGTGTGCTTAACTCGCTGTCAAAGCGATTTTGGTAACTTTTCATTAGTTTTTATTCATGCCGTTTAGTGTGGCCCCCGTTGGTGTAGGAAGTTTCCTGCAAGCGTGGTGCAGCGCCTGGCCGAACCTGCGCTGCACCGACGCGTTTCAGGTCGGGCTGGAACGCCCGGTCATCTCCCGGGCCATTTCGCTGGCATAGCTGTCGGTCATGCCGGCGATGAAGTCGATCATGCGCAGGAAGGCGCTGTGCAACGAGGCATGCGGGTCTGGCGCATTGTTGCCGATCAGGTCCAGCACCCTGCGACTCTTGAACGATGGCGTACGTCCACCGTGCTGCTCGAGGGCCGCACCGCAGAACGTGTTCAGCAGAATCTCCAGGGTGGTGTAGGCGCCGATTTCGTGCAGGGTCTTGCGCTTGTCCTGGAAGATCTTGTTGCGTGCCATGTCCTTGGCTTGCAGTACGCAGCGTTTGGCTGGGCCATGCATGTGTTCCACCAGGTCGCCCGGCAGTTGCCCGGCCAGCAACGCCTGCTGCTGCTCGACGAATGCGTGGGCGGCGGCGTTGGTCAGGTGTTCGATGGCCTTGCCGCGCAGGATGGCCAGTTTGCGCCGACGAGAATCGCGTGGACCGAGCTGGCGGTAGGTTTCTGGCAGGTCTTCGCCGACCAGGTCGAGCAACAGTGCCTCGACTTCTGCGTATTGCAGCAGCTCCATTTCCAGGCCGTCTTCCAGGTCGATCAGCGCGTAGCAGATGTCATCGGCAGCCTCCATTAGATACACCAGCGGATGGCGCGCCCAGCGCTGGTGTTCCAGCTGCGGCAGGCCGAGTTTGCGGGCGATCTGTTCGAGCAGGGGCAGTTCGCTCTGATAGCTGCCGAACTTGTGCTTCTTGTAGCCCAGGGCGTCGGCGTGGCGGGCGCTCCACGGGTACTTGAGGTAGGTGCCGAGGGTGGCATAGGTCAGCCGGGTCCCCCCATCGAACTGGTGGTATTCCAGTTGGGTGAGCACACGAAAGCCCTGGGCATTGCCTTCGAAGTTGAGAAAGTCGGCCCGTTCGTCATCGCTCATGTCGTCCAGCCAGCCACGCCCGGCCGCCTGCTGGAACCAGTGGCGAATGGCGTCTTCGCCGGAGTGGCCGAATGGCGGGTTGCCGATGTCGTGGGCCAGGCAGGCAGACTGCACGATCATCCCCAGGTCACTGGGGGCGCACCAGTCCGGCAGGTTGTCGCGCAGGGTCTCGCCGACGCGCATCCCCAACGAGCGGCCGACGCAGCTGACTTCCAGCGAATGAGTCAGGCGCGTATGGATATGGTCGTTGCTCGACACCGGGTGCACCTGGGTCTTGCGGCCGAGGCGGCGGAAGGCACCGGAGAAAATGATGCGGTCATGGTCTTTGTGGAAGGGGCTGCGCCCGAGTTCATCGGCGCTGTACAGGGCTTTGCCCAGCCGTTCGCGGGTAAGCAAGGTGTGCCAGTCCAAGGCGCGGTCTCCTGTCGTTCGAAGGCAGCAGCATACCCTGCAGGAAGCGCATTGTGCTGCGAAGAAGAGGTCAGCCCTACGATGCATTCGTATTGATCGAACGGGCCTCTTCGCAGCACAAGGCTGCTTCTGCCGGGGCGAACCCTGGTCAGGGGCGGCGGCTGCCCTGCAGGTAGAGGCGTACCAGCGGCAGCAGGGTGCTGCCCAACCGTACCAGGCGCGTCAGGTTGCCGCTGCGTACGCCCTTGCCGGTGAGAAAGCCCAGCGCCACCACGGCACCGATGCCCCACAGTGGCGCATGCTTGATACCCAGGCCTTCATGTAGCGAGCTGCCCATACCGCGCACGCGGCGCAGCGGTTCAAGCAACTGACCGGACTCATGACGGATTTCCTGGCGGTGCATTTCCATGCGCAGGCGCAGCAGCGCCTTGCGCAGTTCGCGCGGGTTACGCGTGTTTGGCAGTTCTGGCAGGCTCATGGCAACAGGCGCTCCCTGTCCTTGGCAAGTTCGTCGAGGGTGGCGCCGAAGGGCGATGATTCGTCGAACACCGCCGCCTTCAGGCGCACGCCGCAGTACAGTGCAGCAATGCCATAGAACACGCACAGGCCAATGATACCGGCCAGTCGATAGCTGTCCCACAGCAGCACCAGCAGCAGCCCGGACAGCGCGGTCAACAGCAGCAGGGCGAACACCAGCGCCAGGCCGGCGAACAGCAGCAGGCTCAAGGTACGGCCTTTCTGCTCCTGCAACTCGATACCGAACAGTTCGATGTGACTGTGCAGCAGCCCCAGCATGGCCGCGCCCAGGCGCTTGCCCGAAGCGCCAGCGCCGTTGGCGTCATTCTCCATGGGTTCCCCTTAGCGCCGGTTGGCCAGCAGACCGATCAACAGGCCGACGCCGGCTGCGATGCCGATTGCGCGCCACGGGTTTTCCTGCACGTACTGCTCGGCGCTGCCAAGCGCTGCCTGACCGCGTTCACGTACCGAGTCCTGGGTCAGTTGCAGGGTTTCGCGGGCCTGGGCCAGGCGCTCGTGAATCTGCTCGCGCAATTCGTCGGCCTGGTCGCCGGCCAGGTTGGCGGTGTCGGCCAGCAGCTTCTCGGTGTCTCGCACCAAGGCCTGGAAGTCAGCCATCAATATCTCTTGTGCATTCTTTGCCGATTTGCTGGCCATGGGTCTCTCCCTGTCGATGAGTGTTGGTAGTTCGAGTGACAGCACGCATGGAAGGTTCAAGTGCGGCTGCTGGTACGGGCCTTGCTAAGTTTTTGCCACGTTGCGGAGCGCCCCTGACAGGTTTTGCGCCAATTCAGAGCGCCCGCGCAGCGGATACCGATAAACCTTAACCCAATCCACGACAAACCCAAGAAAAAACCACGCAGGCTTCACCCCGCTCACCTGAACAGGGTAGTGGCTGGCACCGATTCGGTGCAGGGATGCAGGTTCTTGAACTGTCCTGGTGCCTTTTTCAGCAGGTCTGCCTATTTCATGGAAAACATGCACAGCGCTATGGACTCTCTGGTCCACGGTTCCAACACCCTGTTCATTCTCATGGGCGCCATTCTGGTGCTGGCCATGCATGCCGGCTTCGCGTTCCTTGAAGTGGGCACGGTGCGCCACAAGAACCAGGTCAACGCCTTGTCGAAGATCCTCAGCGACTTCGCCATCTCGGCGCTGGTCTACTTCTTTATAGGCTACTGGATCGCCTATGGGGTCAACTTCTTCCAGCCGGCGACAACGCTGGCTGTCGACCATGGCTATGCGCTGGTCAAGTGCTTCTTCCTGCTGACCTTCGCGGCGGCGATTCCGGCGATCATCTCCGGGGGCATTGCCGAGCGGGCGCGGTTCGTGCCGCAGTTGTGTGCTACGGCGTTGATCGTGGCGTTCGTCTATCCGTTCTTCGAGGGGGTGGTGTGGAACGGCAACCTGGGCGTGCAGGCCTGGCTGCAGGCACGCTTCGGCGCACCGTTCCACGACTTTGCCGGGTCTGTGGTGGTACACGCCATGGGGGGCTGGCTGGCGCTGGCCGCGGTAATGCTGCTGGGGGCGCGCCGTGGGCGTTACCGCGATGGGCGATTGGTGGCGTTTGCGCCGTCGAGCATTCCCTTTCTGGCGTTGGGTTCGTGGATCCTCATCATCGGCTGGTTCGGCTTCAACGTCATGAGTGCGCAGACTTTGCAGGGCGCCAGCGGCCTGGTGGCGATCAACTCGTTGATGGCCATGGTGGGTGGCACCCTTTCAGCGTTGCTGGCCGGGCGCAACGACCCGGGCTTCCTGCATAACGGCCCGCTGGCCGGGCTGGTGGCGATTTGCGCAGGTTCCGATCTGATGCACCCGGTGGGTGCGCTCGCCACCGGCCTGGTGGCGGGGGCTCTGTTTGTCTGGACCTTCACCGCTGCGCAAAATCGCTGGAAAATCGACGACGTCCTGGGTGTGTGGCCGTTGCATGGTCTGTGTGGCGTGTGGGGTGGCATTGCCTGTGGCGTGTTCGGCCAGGTGGCGTTGGGTGGCTTGGGGGGTGTCAGCCTGGTCAGCCAACTGCTGGGCAGCCTGATGGGCGTGCTGGTGGCCTTGGCCGGTGGCTTTGCCGTGTACGGAGCCATTCGTGCGTTGCATGGCCTGCGCTTGAGCCATGAGCAGGAGTTCCAGGGGGCGGACCTGTCGCTGCACCGGATCGGTGCTACCAGCCAGGATTGAGCCTGGTCAGGTGCAGGGTGGGCGTGGCGCGCCTAGAATAGGCTTCTGTGTATGCCAACCCGGGACCTGCCACATGCTGCCTGAATGTCAACTGTTCGGCACCCTCGGCTGCCACCTCTGCGAAGTGGCCGAGGCTGTGTTGATGCCTCTCGTCGATCATGGCCTGCTGGTAGAGCTGGTCGACATCGCCGAGAGCGAGCCTTTGTTCGAGCGTTATGGCCTGATCATTCCGGTGCTGCGGCGCTGTGACAACGGCGCCGAGTTGCACTGGCCGTTCGATACCGAACAAGTGGTGGCCTTTCTTGGGCAATGATGGCTGCAGAGGAGTTGCAACCCTGCTCCATGATCTGTGAAGCGAGCTGATGATCCGGTGGAGGCGCACCGTCGCCGGTAACCTTCTCCATCATCGGAATAGCTCGCCATGTTGATCACTCCACATTTCACCCTCGATGAAATGACCGTTTCCCAGCTCGCCGCCCGCGACGGGTTCGATAATGCACCGCCCCTCGAAGCCAGGGCCAACCTGCAATTACTGTGTGGTGCGCTGGAACAGGTACGTGCATTGTTCGACGCGCCCATCATCATCAGCAGTGGGTATCGCAGTGAAAGGGTCAATCGGTTGATCGGTGGCGCCTCCGATAGCCAGCACGTGCAAGGGCTGGCGGCGGACTTCACGGTGATCGAGGTCAGCCCGCGCGAGACCGTCCGGCGAATCAGCGAAAGTGCGGTGCCCTTCGATCAGCTTATCCTGGAGTTCGACAAATGGGTGCATCTGTCGGTGACGCGCGGCACGCCGCGTAGGCAGGTGCTGACCGTGCGCAAAGGCAGCGGCTACCTGGCGGGGCTGCAATGAAGCGCATTGACGGCAGCAAGGGGATGTTCGTATGCTGTATATAAATACAGTATCGAGGTGAAGCCATGCTCAATGTCGAGCAACTCAAGTACAGCGTCAACCGCATGCCCGTGGACCGGGTGGCTGACGCCGTTCTGGAACTGCGCCTCGAAGGCCTGGTGACCGGCGACTGCACGCCGTTCGGCAAAGTCCACTTCAATACCTGCTTCGCCGAGATCGAGGCTTTGTTCCAGCGGGCCGGTTACCACCGAGGGCTGGATGTGGTGGGCTATGAGGGGTTGCTCTATGCACTCTACGACCCTGGCCGCTGGGAGCCGGTGCAAGTACTGCGCTGGCTGAAGGATCGCTGCGAGGCGATGGCCCAGGCTGGTTGAGGGGGCGGGCTTGGGCGATAATGCGCGGCCATGAACGTCTCGAGTCCAGCCATGACCACGCCTTTCGACCCCGCCCGCCAGCAAGCCAGTACGGTGTGCCTGCCACCTGGTAACTGGGTGACTGTGCTCGATTGCTTGTGTGATCATTTCAAGGCCATCGACCGCGCCCAGTGGCTTGACCGCTTCGCCCGTGGCCGGGTGCTGGATGCCGAGGGGCAGGCAGTTGCCGCCGACCTGCCTTACAAGCGTGGCATGCGTTTGCATTATTTCCGCGAAGTGCCGAACGAACGGCCGATCCCGGTGCAGGAGGTGGTGCTGCATGTGGACGAGCACCTGGTGGTGGCCGATAAACCGCATTTCCTGCCGGTGACGCCGACCGGTGAATACGTCGAGCAGACCTTGTTGCGCCGCCTGATCCGGCGCCTGGACAACCCGCACCTGGTGCCGTTGCACCGCATTGACCGGCACACCGCCGGGCTTGTGCTGTTTTCCGCCAACCCGCACAGCCGCAGCGCCTACCAGCGGCTGTTCCCCGAGCGGCGTATCGACAAGCGTTACCAAGCCATTGCCGCTGCCATGCCACAGCATGCCTTTCCGCTGGTGCACAAAAGCCGCCTGGTGCATGGCGAGCCATTTTTCCGCATGCATGAAGTGGAGGGGGAGGCCAACAGTGAAACCCTGGCCGAGGTGCTGGAGAAGAACGGTGAGCGATGGCGCTATGGGCTGTCGCCAGTGACCGGCAAGACCCATCAGTTGCGTGTGCACATGGCGGCTTTGGGGGCAGGGATCAGCAATGACCCGTTCTATCCGCAATTGCTCAACGAAGAGGATGACTACCAGCGGCCGCTGAAACTGTTGGCGCAGAGCCTGCGTTTCGAGGACCCGCTGAGTGGCGAAGAGCGCTACTTCGAGAGCCGCTTGCGGTTGGACTGGTAACACCGCAAGCGAACTTACCCGGGAAAGGGCCGGGCCTGCTGGCCAATCTCCACCCGCCGTTCACCGTCGCCGCCGCTACCGTATTCGCGGGTAAACCCGCTCCTACGCGTAGGTGATTCGGCACATTCCGTTGTAGGAGCGGGCTTGCCCGCGAACACCGGCAGAGCCGGTGCCCTCCACCGCGGTGGAGGGCCAAGTCGCGAGCTTCAGCGGTTGAAGCGCTCTACCAGCGAATACTGGCTGCCCGCCGTGCTGGTCAGTTCTTCGCTCAGCAGTGCCGAGTGCTGCGCCTGTTCCGCGGTCTGGTCGGCCAGTTCGGCAATGGTGCTGATGTTGCGGCTGATCTCGTCAGCCACTGCGGTCTGCTCCTCGGTTGCAGCTGCAATCTGGGTGGCCATGTCGGTGATATTGGCCACCGCTTCGCTGATGCCTACCAGCGCCTCGTCGGCCTGCATTACCCGATCGACGCCTTCCTGTGCCTGGCGGTGGCCGGTTTCCATGGTCAGCACTGCGTTGCTGGCGGTCTGTTGCAGTTTGGCGATCAGGCCGTGGATCTGCCCGGTGGATTCGGCGGTGCGCTGGGCCAACTGACGCACTTCATCAGCCACCACTGCAAAGCCACGGCCCATTTCACCTGCGCGCGCCGCTTCAATGGCTGCGTTAAGCGCCAGCAGGTTGGTCTGGTCGGCGATGCCCTTGATCACGTCGACCACGCCACCAATCTCGTCGCTGTCTTTGGCCAGTTGCGTAACCGTCTGGCCGGTCTCGCCCACTGCCGCCGACAGGCGCTCGATGGCCTCGCGGGTTTCTCCGGCAATCTGCCGGCCCTGGCTGGTCAGCCGGTTGGCTTCCTGGGTGGCATCGGCGGTGCGCTGTACATGGTTGGCCACTTCCTGAGTGGTGGCGGCCATCTGGTTTACTGCGGCGGCGACTTGCTCGGTCTCCACCCGCTGGCGCTCCAGCCCAGAAGAGCTCTTGTGCGCCAAGGCATCGGACTGGCGTGCTTGGTCGCTCAGGTGTTCGGCACTGTCTTGTAGCCGCGTCAGGCAGGTTTTCATGCGTGCGTCCTGGCTGAGCATGGCCATTTCCAGGCGCGCCTGCACGCCACGGCTGTCGGTGTACATCTGCGCGATCAGTGGGTCGGAAGTGGTTTGCTCGGCCAGGCGCAGCAGGCGCTTGAGGCCGCGCTGCTGCCAGCTCAGGCCGAGCAGGCCCAGTGGTACCGAAAGCCCTGCGGCCAAGGCAAAGCCCCAGGAATGACCCAGCCAGTTGCCGATCAGGAAGCCCACCTGGCTGATCAAGATGAACGGTAGCCAGTCCTGCAGCACTGGCAGCCACTTGTCGCGGCGCGGTACCGGCGGCTTGCCCTGGTTGATGCGCTGGTACAGGGCCTCGGCGCGGCGGATCTGCTCGGCGGTGGGCTTGACCCGCACCGACTCGAAGCCGACAACCTGGTTGTTATCGAAGATGGGGGTGACATAGGCGTTGACCCAGTAATGGTCGCCGGACTTGCAGCGGTTCTTGACGATACCCATCCACGGCTGGCCCTGCTTGAGGGTTTGCCACATATGGGCAAACACGGCAGGCGGTACGTCGGGGTGGCGCACCAGGTTGTGCGGTGCGCCAGTCAGCTCCTCGCGGGTGAATCCACTGATTTCGATAAAGGCATCGTTGCAGTAGGTGACCACACCCTTGGCGTTGGTAGTGGAGATCAACCGCTGCTGGGCAGGGAAAGTCCGTTCTCTCTGGGTAATCGGCTGGTTGTTACGCATGGGTGATAGTCCGCAGGGCTTTCGACAGGTATCGGCAAGCCGCTGGTTTTATTGAATGGATATTTGATTCATGGATTGCAGAGATTGAGCGCCGCCCCCGCGGCGCTCGGTTTCAAGAACGGAACGAATCTTCGGCCAGACTCAACCGGCGATCATCTGGCGCAACACATAATGCAGAATCCCCCCCGCCTTGAAGTATTCCACCTCGTTCAGGGTATCAATGCGGCATAGCACCTCGATCTGTTCCTGTTGGCCATCCTCGCGGGTGATGCGCAATGGCAGGCTCATGCCGGGGTGGATATGTGCGCCGTCCAGCCCCAGTACATCGATCTGCTCCTTGCCGGTCAGCCCCAGCTGTTTGCGGTTGTGCCCAGCCTTGAATTGCAGCGGCAACACGCCCATGCCCACCAGGTTGGAGCGGTGAATACGCTCGAAGCTTTCTGCCAGCACGGCCTTGACCCCCAGCAGGTTGGTACCCTTGGCTGCCCAGTCGCGGCTCGAGCCGGTGCCGTACTCCTGGCCGGCAATCACCAGCAGCGGGGTGCCTTCCTGCTGGTAACGCATGGCCGCGTCGTAGATCGACAGCTTCTCGCCAGTGGGCACATGCAAGGTGTTGCCGCCTTCTTCGCCTGCCAGCATTTCGTTGCGGATACGGATGTTGGCGAAGGTGCCGCGCATCATCACTTCGTGGTTGCCACGCCGCGAACCGTAGGAGTTGAAGTCGCGTGGCTCCACACCCTGTTCCCGCAGGTAGCGCCCGGCCGGGCTGTCGGTCTTGATGTTGCCGGCGGGGGAAATGTGGTCGGTGGTCACTGAGTCGCCCAGCAGCGCCAGCACCCGTGCGCCGTGAATATTGGCAATTTGTGGCGGCGGCCCGCCGATGCCGTCGAAGAACGGTGGGTGCTGGATGTAGGTGGAGTCAGCCTGCCACACGTAAGTGGCGGCCTGTGGCACCTCGATTGCCTGCCATTGCGCATCACCGGCAAACACTTCGGCGTACTCCTTGTGGAACATCGCCGTATCGACCTTGGCCACGGCCTCGGCAATTTCCTTTTGGCTCGGCCAGATATCCCGCAGGTAGACCGGTTGGCCGTCCTTGTCTGACCCCAGCGGGTCGCGCGTCAGGTCCAGGCGCACGCTACCGGCCAAGGCGTAGGCCACCACCAGTGGGGGCGAGGCCAGCCAGTTGGTCTTGACCAGTGGGTGCACGCGGCCCTCGAAGTTGCGGTTGCCCGATAGCACCGAGGCCACGGTGAGGTCGGCGCTGCCAATGGCTTTTTCGATCGCCTCGTCCAGCGGGCCGGAGTTGCCGATGCAGGTGGTGCAGCCATAACCGACCAGATCGAAGCCAAGCTGGTCGAGGTAAGGCGTGAGCCCGGCTGCCTTGAAGTAGTCAGTGACCACCTTGGAGCCCGGCGCCAGCGAGCTCTTGACCCAAGGTTTGCGTTGCAGGCCTTTTTCCAGGGCTTTTTTCGCCACCAGCCCGGCAGCCATCATCACGCTGGGGTTGGACGTGTTGGTACATGATGTGATCGCGGCAATCACCACGGCGCCATCGCGCAGGGTGTGGGTCTGGCCCTGATGGCTGTAGTCGATCTCGCCGGCCTGATCGGCGTTGCCCACCGCCACGCCGCCGCCACCTTCGTTTTCCAGGCGGCCAACCTCTTTGGCCAGCGGTTTGGGCTGCAGCTCGATGAAGTGGTCGAAGGCCTGGCTGACCTGGCCCAGTGCTACGCGGTCCTGCGGCCGTTTGGGCCCGGCCAGGCTGGCTTCGACCTCGTCCATGTTCAGTGCCAGCGTGTCGCTGAATGACGGCTCCTGGCCGGGCAGGCGCCACATGCCCTGCGCCTTGCAGTACTGCTCGACCAGCCTTACGGTCGCTTCGGGGCGGCCCGAAAGGCGCAGATAGTCCAGGGTGACCTGGTCGACCGGGAAGAAGCCACAGGTGGCGCCATATTCCGGTGCCATGTTGGCGATGGTCGCGCGGTCTGCCAGGGGCAGCTCGGCCAGGCCGTCGCCGTAGAATTCGACGAACTTGCCCACCACGCCTTTCTTGCGCAGCATCTGCGTCACGGTCAGCACCAGATCAGTGGCAGTGATGCCCTCTCGCAGCTTGCCGGTCAGCTTGAAGCCGATCACTTCGGGGATCAGCATCGATACCGGCTGGCCGAGCATGGCCGCTTCCGCTTCGATGCCGCCGACACCCCAGCCGAGGACGCCCAGACCGTTGATCATAGTGGTGTGCGAGTCTGTGCCCACCAAGGTATCGGGGAAGGCATAGGTGCGGCCATCAGCCTCACGGGTCCATACCGTGCGGCCCAGGTATTCCAGGTTGACCTGGTGGCAAATGCCGGTGCCCGGCGGGACCACGCGGAAGTTGTCGAATGCGCTCTGGCCCCAACGCAGAAAGGCATAGCGCTCACCATTGCGTTGCATCTCGATGTCGACGTTTTCGGCGAAGGCTTGCGGCGTGCCGTAGCGGTCGACCATTACCGAGTGGTCGATCACCAGGTCGACCGGTGACAGCGGGTTGATCCGCTGCGGGTCGCCACCAGCCTTGGCCATGGCGGCGCGCATGGCCGCCAGGTCGACCACGGCGGGCACGCCGGTGAAGTCCTGCATCAACACCCGCGCCGGGCGGTACTGGATCTCGCGGTCGGAGCGCCGTTCGCCAAGCCATTGGGCAATGGCGCGTAAGTCCTCTCCGGTGACGGTCGCGCCATCCTCCCAGCGCAGCAGATTTTCCAGCAGCACTTTCAGCGACATGGGCAGGCGCTGCAGGTCACCCAGCTGGCGGGCGGCCTCGGTGAGGCTGAAGTAGTGGTAGGTCTTGTCGCCGACCTTGAGGGGCTTGAGGGTGTTCAGGCTATCGAGCGAGGGCATTGCCAACTCCTTCTGCACCGGTGCCCGGCAAATATTCACGGTTTGCCTGCAGCACCGCTCTGTATCGGTCCGCACGGCACGGACCTGGCTGAATGGTCAGGTTAGACCGGTTTACGCTACCTGACCTTTTTCTGGACCGGCGGGGCGTGTCGCAGGTTCCGAACTTCCTTTATCATCGCCGCCCTGCCGGCGCCTGTGGTGCGCCAGCCGTAGTGGAGTGAGAGATGAATACCCTGTTCATGCATTGCCGGCCCGGTTTCGAGGGCGAGGTTTGCGCCGAAATCAGCGAACATGCCGCCCGCCTGGGTGTTGCCGGCTATGCCAAAGGCAAGCCGCAAAGTGCCAGTGCCGAGTTTGTCTGTAGCGAGGAGGGCGGTGCCGAGCGCTTGATGGGGGAACTGCGTTTCAACCAGCTGATTTTCCCGCGGCAGTGGGCACGTGGCGGTTACGTCGAACTGCCGGAAAGTGACCGCATCAGTGTGTTGCTGGCGCAGTTGGCTGATTTCCCGGTGTTCGGCAGCCTTTGGCTAGAGGTGCTGGACAGCAACGAAGGCAAGGAATTGTCCACCTTCTGCCGAAAGTTCGAAGTGCCGTTGCGCAAGGCCCTGGAGAAGGCCGGCCGCTTGGTAGACGACCCTGGTCGCCCACGCTTGCTGCTGACCTTCATCAGCGGCCGCCGGGTATTTGTCGGCGTTGCATCGGCCAGCAACAGCGCCTTGTGGCCCATGGGCATCCCGCGCCTGAAGTTCCCTCGCGAGGCACCTAGCCGTTCGACACTCAAGCTGGAAGAGGCCTGGCACCAGTTCATTCCGCGTGAGCAGTGGGAGCAGCGCCTGGGTGATGACATGACCGGCGTCGACCTGGGAGCCTCGCCGGGTGGCTGGACCTACCAGCTGGTGCGCCGCGGCATGCTGGTGACAGCCATCGACAACGGGCCGATGGCCGAAAGCCTGATGGACACCGGCCTGGTCCAGCACTTGATGGCCGATGGGTTTACCTGGCAGCCGAAGCAGCCGGTAGACTGGATGGTGTGCGATATCGTCGAGAAGCCGGCGCGTACCACCTCGCTGATTGAAACCTGGCTGGGTGAGGGGCTGTGCCGCGAGGCGGTGGTCAATCTGAAGTTGCCGATGAAGCAGCGTTATGCCGAAGTACGGCGCCTGCTCGACCGTATGGAGGCAACATTCAAGGCACGCAAGATCAGGGTGTCGATTGCCTGCAAGCAGCTGTACCACGACCGTGAAGAAGTAACCTGCCACCTGCGGCGGCTCGACTTGAAGCCACGCTGAGGCCAGCACGTCGTTCTGCTTCTGCTTCTGCTTTTGCTTCTAAGCGCGCGATAGTTCAGGCGACGCAGATTGCGACTTCAGGAGGCCGAGTGCAGGGCTTGCGAAGGGAGGTGACGGGCATGGATGCCCGTCAAGCGCTGGGCCCCAGGATGGGGCCTGCAGCGCGGTCCTCCCGGGAGCAAGCCCGGAGCGAGGGGACCCCGGAGCGCAGCGCAGGGGCCGGATGATGGGAGCCGACGGTTTTTGGTTCCTTTTTGCCACGACAAAAAGGGACCCGCCGTAAGGGCGGAAAGGTGACTATGCGCCACCGTCGCAAATGAA
>NZ_JBICJR010000077.1:0-667 GCF_043103245.1 Pseudomonas sp. YQ_6 | reverse complement strand
CAAGCCTCACGGGCAATTAGTATTGGTTAGCTCAACGCCTCACAGCGCTTACACACCCAACCTATCAACGTCGTAGTCTTCGACGGCCCTTTAGGGGATTCAAGATCCCAGTGAGATCTCATCTTGAGGCAAGTTTCCCGCTTAGATGCTTTCAGCGGTTATCTCTTCCGAACATAGCTACCCGGCAATGCCACTGGCGTGACAACCGGAACACCAGAGGTTCGTCCACTCCGGTCCTCTCGTACTAGGAGCAGCCCCTCTCAAATCTCAAACGTCCACGGCAGATAGGGACCGAACTGTCTCACGACGTTCTAAACCCAGCTCGCGTACCACTTTAAATGGCGAACAGCCATACCCTTGGGACCGGCTTCAGCCCCAGGATGTGATGAGCCGACATCGAGGTGCCAAACACCGCCGTCGATATGAACTCTTGGGCGGTATCAGCCTGTTATCCCCGGAGTACCTTTTATCCGTTGAGCGATGGCCCTTCCATACAGAACCACCGGATCACTAAGACCTACTTTCGTACCTGCTCGACGTGTTTGTCTCGCAGTCAAGCGCGCTTTTGCCTTTATACTCTACGACCGATTTCCGACCGGTCTGAGCGCACCTTCGTACTCCTCCGTTACTCTTTGGGAGGAGACCGCCCCAGTCAAACTACCCACCA
>NZ_JBICJR010000076.1:0-26473 GCF_043103245.1 Pseudomonas sp. YQ_6 | reverse complement strand
GGCGGCGCTCGATCTCACAGGCGGCAAATCCCTTTCGGCGAACTCACTTGGCCGTCACAGCCTCAGCCGAACCATCCTGCGACAGGCTGTACACGTAAGCCGCCAGCAGGTGCACCTTGTCATTCCCTTGGATCTCGGCCTGCGCCGGCATTTGCCCCTGGCGACCATAACGAATGGTCTGCTGCAGCTGGGCAAAGCTCGAGCCGTAGATGAACGCCTGCGGATGGGTCAGGTTCGGAGCGCCCATGGCGGGCGTACCCTTGCCTTCCGGCCCGTGGCAGGCCACGCAGTTGGCTGCGAAGATCTTCTGCCCATTCTCCACATCGGCCTTCGCGCCCTCAGGCAGAGTGCGGCCATCGAGTTTGCTGACCACGAATGCAGCCACATCGGCCACGCCCTGGTCACCGATCACTTCGGCCCAGGCCGGCATCACGCCATGGCGACCGCCCATGATGGTGGTCTTGATGGTTTCCGGCTCGCCGCCCCAGCGCCAGTCATTGTCGGTGAGGTTGGGGAAGCCGAAGGCACCCTTGGCGTCGGAACCGTGGCACACCGAGCAGTTGGAGGCAAACAGGCGGCTGCCCATTTTCAGCGCCTGCGGGTCCTTCGCCACTTCTTCTACGGGCATGGCGGCGTATTTGGCGAAGATCGGACCGAACCTGGCATCGGCCTTATCCATTTCCTTCTGCCATTCGTTGGCGCCGGTCCAGCCATTTTCATAGCCCGGCAGGATGCCTTTCCAGTTGCCCAGGCCCGGGTAGAGGATCAGGTAGCCGACCGAGAACGCCAAGGTGCCAACGAACAGCCAGAACCACCACTTGGGCAGCGGGTTGTCGTACTCCTCGATGCCGTCGAAGCTGTGGCCCATGGTCTCGTCGGTGGTGTTGTTGCTCTGGCCCTTGCGCGTGGCGAGCAGTAGCCAGGTCAGGCCAATCAGGCTACCGATGGTCAGTACGCTGATGTACGTACTCCAGAAGGTGGTCATTGCCCGTTACTCCTTTTTGCAGCAGGCTCCTGCCCGGCAGTGGGCAGGCGGTCGTCGACGAAGGGCAGCAGGCGCGCTTCGGCGAAATCACGGTCGCGGCGGCGGTTGAAGACCCACAGGGTGAGGCCGATGAAGGCAATCATCACCACCAGGGTGCCCAGCCCGCGGATCATGCCGATGTCCATTTCCATCGCACTCACCTCTTGTTCTTGATCGCGGTGCCGAGCACCTGCAGGTAGGCGACCAGGGCATCCATCTCGGTCTTGCCTTTGACCGCTTCACGGGCGCCGGCAATGTCGTCGTCGGTGTACGGCACGCCCAGGGTGCGCAGGGTGCGCATCTTGACGTCGGTGTGGCTGTTGTCGACCGGCTGGGCAACCAGCCACGGGTAGGACGGCATCTTCGACTCCGGCACCACGTTGCGCGGGTTGTACAGGTGCGCACGGTGCCAGTCGTCCGAGTAGCGGCCACCGACCCGGGCCAGGTCCGGCCCGGTGCGCTTGGAGCCCCACAGGAACGGGTGGTCCCACACGCTTTCACCGGCTACCGAGTAGTGGCCGTAACGCTCGGTTTCGGCGCGGAACGGGCGGATCATCTGCGAGTGACAGCCCACGCAACCTTCGCGGATGTAGACATCGCGGCCTTCCAGTTGCAGCGCGGTGTAGGGCTTCATGCCTTCGACCGGTTTGTTGGTGACGTCCTGGAAGAACAGCGGGACGATCTGGGTCAGGCCGCCGATGCTGACGGCAAATACCATCAGCAGCGCCATCAGGCCGACGTTTTTCTCGATGACTTCATGTTTCATCAGGCGTTTCTCCTCAAGCCAACCGGGCGTTCGCAGGGGCGACGTCAAGCGCTGGCGAACGCACGGTGCGCCAGGTGTTCCAGGCCATCAGGAACATGCCGCTGAGGAAGATCGCGCCGCCGACGAAGCGCACGACGAAGCCTGGGTGGCTGGCCACCAGGGTTTCCACGAACGAGTAGGTGAGCGTGCCGTCGCTGTTGACCGCGCGCCACATCAGGCCCTGGGCGATGCCGTTGACCCACATCGAGGCGATGTACAGCACGGTACCAATGGTGGCCAGCCAGAAGTGCGCATTGATCAGGCCGAGGCTGTACATGCGTTCTTTGCCGAACACTTTGGGGATGGTGTGGTACAGCGCGCCGATCGAGATCATCGCTACCCAGCCGAGGGCGCCGGCGTGGACGTGGCCGATGGTCCAGTCGGTGTAGTGAGACAGGGCGTTGACCGTCTTGATGGCCATCATCGGGCCTTCGAAGGTGGACATGCCGTAGAACGCCAGCGACACCACCAGGAAGCGCAGGATCGGGTCGCTGCGCAGTTTGTGCCAGGCGCCCGACAGGGTCATCATGCCGTTGATCATGCCGCCCCAGCTGGGTGCCAGCAGGATCAGCGACATCACCATGCCCAGCGACTGCGCCCAATCGGGCAGGGCGGTGTAGTGCAGGTGGTGCGGGCCGGCCCAGATGTACAGGGTGATCAGCGCCCAGAAGTGCACGATCGACAAGCGATACGAATACACCGGCCGTTCGGCCTGCTTGGGCACGTAGTAGTACATCATCCCTAGGAAGCCTGCGGTCAGGAAGAAGCCCACCGCGTTATGGCCGTACCACCACTGCACCATGGCATCGGTGGCGCCAGCGTAGACCGAGTAGGATTTGGTCAGGCTGACCGGCAGTTCCAGGTTGTTGACGATGTGCAGCAGTGCCACGGTCAGGATGAAGGCGCCGAAGAACCAGTTGCCGACGTAGATGTGTTTGGTGTTGCGCTTCATCAGCGTGCCAAAGAACACGATGGCGTAGCCCACCCAGACGATGGTGATCAGAATGTCGATCGGCCATTCCAGTTCGGCGTATTCCTTGGAGCTGGTGTAGCCCAGCGGCAGGCTGATAGCCGCCAGCAGGATAACCAGTTGCCAGCCCCAGAACGTGAACGCGGCCAGGCCCGGTGCGAACAGGGTGGTCTGGCAGGTGCGTTGCACCGAATAATAGGAGGTGGCGAACAGTGCGCAGCCGCCGAACGCGAAGATCACCGCATTGGTATGCAGGGGGCGCAGGCGGCCGAAGCTGGTCCAGGGGAGGTCGAAGTTGAGGGACGGCCAGGCGAGCTGGGCGGCGATGAAGACGCCGAGCCCCATCCCGACGATTCCCCACACCACCGTCATGATGGCGAATTGGCGGACCACCTTGTAGTTATAGGCGGTACTGCTGGTTGTGTTCATGTATGGGTTCCCATCCACGGTTATTTGGCAGGCTTTACAGCGAGGCAAGCATGATTAATGGGCAAAGTGCCGGTATTGACGGGGATCAATGGGCGAAGGTCGCAAATGTCCCAGGCTTGCGCTGCGATCCTCCGCGGGTTGCAGGTAAAGATGACTACAAGGGGTGCCTGATTCTGGCCCATGGCGCGGGCGCGCCGATGGACAGCGAGTTCATGGACGAAATGGCGCAAAGGCTTGCGGCGCTTGGGGTAGCGGTAGTGCGCTTCGAGTTCCCGTACATGGCCGAGCGCAGGGTTACCGGTGGCAAGCGGCCGCCGAACCCGCAGAAGGTGTTGCTTGAATGCTGGCGCGAGGTGTACCGGCAAGTGCGACCTTTGGTCGCGGGCAAGCTGGCCGTGGGGGGCAAGTCCATGGGCGGGCGCATGGCGAGTCTGCTGGCCGACGAACTGGGCGCGGATGCGCTGGTGTGCCTGGGCTATCCGTTCTACGCGGTGGGTAAACCCGAGAAGCCACGGGTAGAGCACCTGGCCGAGTTGAAGACACCGACGTTGATCGTGCAGGGCGAGCGGGATGCGCTGGGTAACCGCGAGGCGGTGGCGGGGTATGCGTTGTCGCCGGCGATCGAGGTGAGCTGGCTAGTGGCGGGGGACCATGACCTGAAGCCGTTGAAGGCTTCGGGGTTCAGCCATGAGCAGCATTTGCAGGCGGCGGCTGAACGCGTTGCTGATTTTCTGAAGAACTAGTGCTGGATTCTTCGCGGGTAAACCCGCACCTACAAGGACCGCACAACATCGAAGGTCGGCTCAGCACCCTGTAGGAGCGGGTTTACCCGCGATGAGGCCGGAACAGGCCAACGCTTAGTCGCGGTATTCGCACAGGTAAGCGGTATCCACCTTCACCTGCAGCTGAAACTTGCTGTCAGCCGGCACGTTGAACTTGTCACCGGCGTTGAAGGTTTCCCAGTTGTCGCTACCTGGCAGTTTCACGGTCAGTGCACCCGATACCACATGCATGATCTCGCGCTTGGCAGTGCCGAATTCGTATTCGCCCGGAGCCATGACGCCGACAGTGGCCGGGCCTTCTTCGCCCGAGAATGCGATCGACTTGACGGTGCCGTTGAAGTACTCGTTGACCTGGAACATGGGCGACTCCTGAAAAGAGGTGCTGAAAAAGGGCTGGCCAGTATGCCCAAGCCCACAGGCGTCGTCATCTGCTTTCAGGGGCTGTTGGCGGGCAGGGTCAACGGTAATAGCCGCGCCGTGTTGCGCGCATCTTCCAGGGCCCTGTGCTGCTGCCCGCAAAAGTGCATGCCGGCCAGTTGCAGGGCGCCGTTCAGGCCGGTGGGGCGCTGCAGGTGGCGGGCCTTGGCAAAGCGTTGCTTGAGGTTGATGTGCGGCAATGTGCGCAGCAGGCTGTCGAGGCTGTGCTGTTGCCACTCCTGGTGCAGTTGCTGGCGGTCGTAGTCGCCCCAGCTGACCCAGGCCTGAAGCTGCCCGCGGTGGTGCCCCAGCCAGCGCTCGAAGCTTGCCCACACCTCGCGAAACGGCGCGGCGCTGTCCACGTCGGCCTGGCTGATGTGGGTCAGCTCACGGCAGAACGGGGTCAGCTGCGGCCGCCGCCGTGGCTTTACAAAACGCTGGAAATGGTCGACCTCGCGGCCTTCGCGGGTAACCAGGCTTGCGCCGATTTCAATGACTTCCATCTCTGTGACCGGCCACCCACCATCGTCGGTGGTGGCTTCCAGGTCGATCACCAACCAATGGCCCATACCAGGCTCCCCTGCAGATCCTGCTAGAGCGTAGCCAATGTCCGGGCATACGGCATCCTATGGCATTTTGCCGCCTGCTTTGGCACAAAGAGCAGGCGCCAGCAGTTGTGTCGCCCCTGGAAAACGCCTAGCTTAAGCGCATACAGGCATAAACCGTGATGAGTGTCCGTCTTGACTCCAGCGCCCGGCCTCAAGGCCTTGTCCACCCTGATGCTGCTGGCCGTGTTCTGGTTGGCGGCACCGGTATGGGCTGGCGAGGCGGTTGAAGTAAAGATTGGCGCAGCCCATTTCCCGCCTTACACAGTGCGCCCCGAGCAAGGTGCCGATACCGGTTTGCTGCCGCAGTTGGTCGATGCACTCAACCGGGCGCAGCAGCACTATCACTTCGTTCTGGTGCCTACGTCTATCCAGCGGCGCTTCGGTGACTTCCAGCAGGGCCGCACCGACATGGCTATTTTCGAGAACCCACAATGGGGCTGGGAGCAGATTGCTCATCAGACTGTGGACATGGGCCTGGAAGATGCCGAAGTGTTCGTCGCCCGCAAGGCAAACGGCAATGATCCGCATTATTTCGATGACCTGCGCGGCAAACGCCTTGCCTTGTTCAACGGCTACCACTACGCGTTCGCCAGCTTCAACACTGACCCGGACTACCTGCGCAAGACATACAACGCGACCCTGACCTATTCCCATGACAGCAACCTGCTGATGGTGCTGGCCGGCCGCGCCGATATTGCCCTGGTCACGCGTTCCTACCTCAGCGATTTCCTGGCACGCAACCCGGCGAGCAGGGCGCAGCTGGTGCCTTCACAACGCATTGACCAGGTCTATCACCACTACGCCTTGCTGCGCCCGGGGGCGCCTATCGGCGAGCAGTCGTTCGCTGCCCTGCTGCGTGGCCTGCGTGACAGCGGCGAACTGGCGCGCATCTTCGAGCCGTACCGTATCAAGGTGGCTGCACCGCAAGACTAAATTCCCGTGTTGCGGCAACGTTCCCTGCAGTGTGCCTTTTCTTCATTTTCGTGAGTCAAGCCCATGCCGTTCGATGCCGCTTCGCAGCCACAGTCACCGCCACGCTGGCGCAGCCTCAGTGCCGAGGAGGGCGACAGCTGGCTAAGCCTGGCCCTTGAAGGCCGCCCCCTGATCCAGTTGCGACTGGAGGCTGGCGCTTCTCTGCACGTTCACCTTGAGCGCTTTTGCCCCGAGCGCCCCTACCAAGCCTTGTGGGCCGCCTGTTATTGGTTGCTGTCGCGCGATACGGCCTGCCAGCGCCTGACCTGGCACCTGCCCGAAGTGTTGCCGCAGGCGTTGGCCAGTGGCCTGCTGCTGGCCGGTGAACAGCCTGGCCAGTACCTGTGCGAGCGCGCACTGTTCTGGCAACTGCCGCAGCCGTGGCTGGGCGAGTCGGTTGCCGGGGTATATCCGCAGCAGATGCAGATCAGCAACGGTAAGCGCCACCCGCGCCGGGCGCCCAAGCCGCGGGGCGAAGTGTACCGGCGCTTCGATGCGCGCTTGGGCAGTTGGGTATCGCTGCGTACCCTGGAGATCGAGCATGACCTGGAGCGTTTCAACCGCTGGCAGAACAACCCTCGCGTGGAGGCGTTCTGGCAGGAGGGTGGCACGCTGGCGCAGCACCGCGAATACTTGGCCAAGCTCGAAGCCGACCCGCATACGTTGACGTTGATCGGTTGTTTCGATGACGAGCCGTTTGCCTACTTCGAGGCGTACTGGGCCAAGGAGGACCGCATTGCCCCCTTCTACCCGGCCGATGACTACGACCGTGGTATCCATATGCTGGTGGGAGAGGAGAGCCACCGGGGGCCGCACAAGGTGGCCAGCTGGCTATCGGCGTTGGTGCACTACCTTTTCCTGGATGACCCGCGCACCCAGCGGGTGGTGGCCGAGCCGCGCGCCGACAATGGCAAGATGATTGGCTACATGCACGACCAATGTTTCCATTGCGACAAGGAGTTCGACTTTCCACACAAGCGGGCGGCGTTGATGATTCTGGGGCGGGAGAGGTTTTTCGATCGTTGCAAGCTGACGTAGGGGCTAGTGTGGTGTTTCACAAATAACGACCATAACTCGCGGCGCTTTTTGCACTCATGCGGCGTTGTCGCTCCTCGCCGTAGCTGGGCTACGACTCGTCGCGACGCCTTGCCTGAACGCAAAAATCGCTCGCGAGTTATTGGTCGTATTTGCAAAACACCACACTAGCGCTGCAAGCAAAAGCGAGAGCGATCCAGGTTCGCTCTCGCGTTTGCTTGAAGCTATCTTCAGGCCTGCCGACTGGCCGTCTTGCGGCAATGCACCAGTGCATCGCGGATCATGAAGTTGACCAAGGTCGGCGATACGCCCAGTTCCTTGGCAATGTCCTTCTGCGGCACGCCATTAAGGCGGTACATCTCGAAAGCATAGCGGGTGCGTGGCGGCAGTTCGTTCAAGGCCTCCGCGATGTCATTCAGCGCGGCGCGGTTGATGTGGGTGGCTTCGGGCGAGGCGTTCTGCACCACCACGTTCATGCCTTCCTCTTCACTACCGGAGTACTTCAGCTCCATCGCCTGCTTGCGATAGTGGTCGATCGCCAGGTTGCGCACGATCTGGAACAGGTAGCTCAGCTGGGCCTTGAACGATGAGGTGATCTGCGGGGCGGTGCTGAGCCGGAAAAAGGCATCCTGTACCACGTCCTCAGCCCGCGAGCGGCAGCCTGTGATGCGGGCGGCGATCTTGACCAGGATGCTGCGGTTGTCGACGAAGGCCTGCAGTAATGGTGAATCGCACTTACTTGTGGATAGTTGTTCCGCCATGGAAATCACCTTGTCACAGAGGGGAGAGGAGGCGCCCAAGGTTGGGAAGCTTCCTACGACGTGCGACAAACTATGCAAGATGATAATAATTGTCAAATGCGAAATGTAATTAGTATCTGTGGGTTTCAGTTCTAAAGCGCGGTTGGCTTTGGGGGTATGCCTTATCAACCCTTAAAGCCTGACCTGCCCGCTAATTTCTCTCCCTGCCCATCCGTTCCCCTGTGTACATCCCCGGTCGCATACGTTGCCCGCCCACGTTAGCGGAGCAGCTGTCAGACCTAACCAGACACTGGCAGGAACACCCAATGACGGACGCCTTCGAACTCCCGCTCTCGCTGGTCCAGGCCCTGGCGCAACGCGCCGCGCAGACCCCGGACAGGATTGCCCTGCGCTTTCTCGCCGACACGCCCGGTGAGCAGGCCGTGCTCAGCTACCGGGACCTCGACCAGCGTGCACGCACCATCGCCGCCGCCTTGCAGGCGCGCGCCAGCTTCGGTGACCGTGCCGTGCTGTTGTTCCCCAGCGGGCCAGATTACGTGGCGGCGTTCTTCGGCTGCCTGTATGCGGGCGTGATCGCGGTGCCGGCCTACCCGCCGGAGTCCGCGCGCCAGCAGCACCAGGAGCGTTTGCTGTCGATCATCGATGACGCCGAGCCGCGCCTGCTGCTGACCGTGGCGGCGCTGCACGACAGCCTGCAGGGCCTGGAAGCCCTGGCGGCGGACAATGTCCCCCAACTGCTGGCAGTGGATGGCTTGGACCCGGCCCTGGCTGCGAACTGGCGTGAACCCGTGCTCAAGGGCGATGACATCGCCTTCCTGCAGTACACCTCCGGCTCCACCGCGCTGCCCAAGGGCGTGCAGGTCAGCCATGGCAACCTGGTGGCCAACGAGCAACTGATCCGCCAAGGCTTTGGCATCGACCTCAACCCCGACGATGTGATCGTCAGCTGGCTACCGCTGTACCATGACATGGGCCTGATCGGCGGCCTGCTGCAGCCGATCTTCAGTGGCGTGCCTTGCGTGCTGATGTCGCCGGGGTACTTCCTGGCCCGGCCGTTGCGCTGGTTGCAGGCCATCAGCGAATACGGTGGCACCATCAGCGGCGGGCCCGACTTCGCTTATCGCCTGTGCAGCGAGCGGGTCAGCGAGGCTTCGCTGGCCGGGCTCGACCTGAGCCGCTGGCGCGTGGCCTATTCCGGCTCCGAGCCGATCCGCCAGGACAGCCTGGCCACCTTCGCCGACAAGTTCCAGGCCTGTGGCTTCGACCCGCAGAGCTTCTTCGCCAGTTATGGCCTGGCCGAAGCCACCCTGTTCGTTAGCGGCAGCCGTCGTGGCCAGGGTATCGCCGCGCTTGAGCTGGATGCCAAAGCCTTCGCCGCCAACCGCGCCGAACCCGGCACTGGCAGCGTGCTGATGAGTTGCGGCTTCCCGCAGCCGGGGCACGCGGTACGCATCGTCGAGCCGCAACAGTTGCAAGTGCTGGGCGACAACCAGGTGGGGGAAATCTGGGCAGGCGGCCCGAGCATCGCCCGGGGCTACTGGCGCAACCCAGAAGCCAGCGCTCGAACCTTCGTCGAAATGGACGGCCAGACCTGGCTGCGTACCGGCGACCTGGGCTTCATGCGTGACGGCGAGGTATTCGTCACCGGGCGTCTGAAGGACATGCTGATCGTGCGTGGGCAAAACCTGTACCCACAAGACCTGGAGAAAACCCTCGAGCGCGAAGTTCAGGTGCTGCGCAAAGGCCGGGTGGCGGTGTTCGCCGTCGAGCACCAAGGCGAGGAGGGCATCGGTGTCGCGGTGGAGATCAGCCGCAACGTGCGAAAGGCACTCAAGCCCCAGGACCTGATCAAGACCCTGCGCCAGGTCGTCGCCGACACCTGCCGACAGGCCCCGGCCGTGGTCCTGCTGCTGAACCCCGGCGCGCTGCCGAAGACCTCCAGCGGCAAGTTGCAGCGCTCTGCCTGCCGGCTGCGCATGGACGATGGCAGCCTGG
Organism: Pseudomonas sp. YQ_6; assembly: GCF_043103245.1. NCBI lineage: Bacteria > Pseudomonadati > Pseudomonadota > Gammaproteobacteria > Pseudomonadales > Pseudomonadaceae > Pseudomonas > Pseudomonas sp. YQ_6. The sequence continues at coordinate 16,675 of NZ_JBICJR010000076.1, read as the reverse complement.
ACTGCTATGCCCGTTTCCCTGAGGTGAGCGAAGCCGGTACCCGTGCATCCGCTGGCGACGAGCTGCAAGCACGCATCGCCGCTGTGTGGCGCGACATCCTCAAGGTAGAGGCGGTGGCCGCGGACGACCACTTCCTGCTGCTGGGCGGTAACTCCATCGCCGCCACCCAGGCCACAGCGCGCCTGGCCGATGAGTTGGGTATCGACCTGAGCCTGCGTACCCTGTTCGAGGCGCCGGTACTGGCCGACTACAGCAAGGCCGTGGCACAGATCATCGCCGATGGCGCCGCTGGCACCGCAGCCATCACCACGCTGGAGCGCGCCCAGGCGTTGCCCCAGTCGCTGGCGCAAAACCGCTTGTGGCTGCTGTGGCAGCTGGAACCGCAATCAGCGGCCTACAACATTCCCGCCGGCTTGCACCTGCGTGGCGAGCTGGATGTCAATGCTCTGCAAGTGAGCTTCCAGGCACTGGTGGCGCGCCATGAATCGCTGCGTACTGTGTTCAGCGAAGAGAATGGCCAGGCGCTGCAGCGTATCCTGCCTCAACAGCCGTTCAGCCTGCACCGCCTGGACCTTGAAGGGCACTCGCCCGAGCAGGTCGCCGCGCTGCGGGAAACCGAGGCCCGCCAGCCGTTCGACCTCACCCAGGGCCCGCTGCTGCGGGTAACCCTGGTGCGCCTGGGCGACGAAGAGCATCAGCTGTGGGTGACCCTGCACCACATCGTTGCCGACGGCTGGTCGCTGAACATCCTGCTCGAAGAATTCGCCAAGCTGTATGCCGCTCGCTGCCAAGGCCTGGAGGCCAACCTGGCGCCGCTGCCCCTGGGGTACGCCGACTACGGCAGCTGGCAGCGGCAATGGCTGGCTGACGGTGAAGCCGAACGCCAGTTGCAGTACTGGAAGGCACACCTTGGTGGTGAGCTGCCGGCGCTCGACCTGTGCACTGACCACCCGCGCGCCAGCCAGCGCGAGCACAGCGCTGCGCGCTTCAACCTCAAGGTGCCGGCCAGGCTTGGCGAAGCGCTCAAGAGCCTTGCCCACCAGCAGCAGGCCAGCCTGTTCATGGTCCTGCTGGCAGGTTGGCAGGCGCTGCTGCAGCGCTACAGCGGCCAGGCCGATATCCGCGTCGGCGTGCCCAACGCCAACCGCCCGCGCCTGGAAACCCAAGGCATGGTCGGTTTCTTCATCAATACGCAGGCGCTGCGCGCGCAATTCGATGGCCGTCACTCGTTTACCCAGTTGCTGACCCAGGTACGACAGGCCACGTTGCAAGCCCAGGCTAATCAGGACCTGCCCTTCGAACAGCTTGTCGAAGCCCTGCCCGATGCGCGCGAACAGGGCCTGTTCCAGGTCATGTTCAACCACCAGCAACGCGACCTGTCAGCCCTGCGGCGTCTGCCGGGGCTGTTGGCCGAAGAGCTGGCGTGGCACAGCCGCGAAGCCAAGTTCGACTTGCAGTTGCACAGTGAGGAGGACCATCTGGGTCGCCTGAGCCTGGCCTTCGACTACGCCGCGGAGCTGTTCGAAGCCAGCACCGTCGAACGTCTGGCCCATCACCTGCTGGCGCTGCTGGAACAGGTGTGTGCCGCGCCGCAGCAGGCGCTGGGCGACGTGCAATTGCTGGATGAGCCCGGCCGTGCTCAGCTGCTGGGTTGGGGCCAGGCACCGGCCGCCGCAGCGCAGCACCTGTTGGTCGAACAACTCAATGAGCAGGCACGCCTGACGCCGCAGCGCACCGCCCTGGTTTGGGACGGGGGCAGCCTGGATTACGCCGGGCTGCACCAGCAAGCCAACCGCCTGGCCCACTACCTGCGTGACAAAGGCGTCGGCCCCGATACCTGTGTGGCCATTGCCATCGAGCGCTCACCGCAATTGCTGGTCGGCCTGCTAGCCATTCTCAAGGCCGGCGGTGCCTACGTGCCGCTGGATGTCGATTACCCTGCCGAACGCCTGGCCTACATGCTGGCCGACTGCGACGCCCGTTTGCTACTGAGCCACAGCAGCCTGCTGGGCAAGCTGCCGCAGGTCGACGGTGTCAGCGCCATTGCCCTCGACCAGTTGCACCTGGACAGCTGGCCCAGCCATGCCCCCGGCCTGCACCTGCACGGCGACAACCTGGCCTACGTTATCTATACCTCCGGCTCCACCGGGCAGCCCAAGGGCGTAGGCAATACCCATGCGGCGTTGGCCGAGCGCCTGCAGTGGATGCAGACGACCTATGCGCTGAATGACAGCGACGTGCTGATGCAGAAGGCGCCGATCAGTTTCGACGTCTCGGTGTGGGAATGCTTCTGGCCGCTGGTCACCGGCTGCAAGCTGGTGCTCGCCGGCCCTGGTGAACACCGCGACCCGCAGCGTATCGCTGCCCTGGTGCAGGCTTATGGGGTGACTACGCTGCACTTTGTACCGCCGCTGTTGCAGGTGTTCGTCCAGGAGCCGCAGGCGGGGGCCTGCAGTTGCTTGCGCCGGGTGTTCTCGGGTGGCGAAGCGTTGTCCGCCACGCTGCGTGACCGCGTGCTGCAGGTGCTGCCGCAGGTGCAGCTGCACAACCGGTACGGCCCGACCGAAACCGCCATCAACGTCACCCACTGGCACTGTCAGGTGGTGGACGGTGAGCGCTCGCCCATCGGCCGCCCGCTGGGCAATGTGCTGTGCCGCGTGCTGGACGATGAGCTGGAGCTGAGCGCCCCCGGTGTGCCGGGTGAACTGTACCTCGGTGGCGCGGGCCTGGCCCGTGGTTACCTGGGCCGCCCCGGCCTCACTGCCGAGCGCTTCGTACCCCAGGCCGACGGCAATGGTCAGCGTCTTTACCGCAGTGGCGATCGCGCCCGCTGGCAGGTTCAGCTGGAGGCCCTGGAATACCTTGGCCGCCTCGACCAGCAGGTCAAGGTGCGTGGTTTCCGCGTCGAGCCCGAGGAAGTGCAGGCCTGCCTGCTGGCACAGGCGGGTGTGGAACAGGCGCTGGTGTTGATACACAAGGACGCCGTTGGCGCGCAACTGGTCGGCTATTACAGTGGCAGCGCCCAGCCTGCCGAGGTGCTGGCCGTGCTGGCTGAGCAATTGCCAGCCTACATGGTGCCGGCGCAACTCATCCCCTTGGCACAGATGCCACTGGGCCCCAGCGGCAAGGTCGACCGCAAGGCACTGCCTGCCCCAGTGTGGCAGCAGCGTGAGCATGTCGAGCCACGAACCGAGCTGCAACAACAGGTCGCGGCCATCTGGCGCGACGTGTTGAATCTGCCGCGCATTGGCCTGCAGGACGACTTCTTCGCCCTTGGTGGCCACTCGTTGCTGGCTACCCAGATCGTTTCGCGCACCCGCCAGGCCTGCGATGTCGAGCTGCCGCTCAAGGCCCTGTTCGAAGCCAGCGAGCTGGGCGCCTTCTGTGCCGAGATCGCCCGCCTGCGCGCGGCCGGCGAGCGCAACCTGCAAGGTGCAATCACCCGTGTCGACCGCCGTCAGGCAGTGCCGCTGTCGTACTCGCAGCAGCGAATGTGGTTCCTCTGGCAGATGGAGCCGGACAGCCCGGCGTACAACGTCGGCGGCATGGCACGCCTGCGCGGCACCCTGCACGTGGACGCCTTCGAGCGTGCGCTGCAGGCGCTGATCGTGCGTCACGAAACCTTGCGCACCACGTTCCCCAGCATCGACGGCGTGCCGTACCAGTGCGTGGCCGAAGACAGCGGCCTGCATCTGGACTGGCAAGACTTCAGCGCTTTGTCAGACGCTGCCTGCCAGCAACGTTTGCAACAACTGGCCGACGACCAGGCGCACCAGCCCTTCGACCTGGAGCGGGGTCCGCTGCTGCGCGCCTGCCTGGTCAAGGCCAACGAGCGCGAGCACTTCTTTGTGCTGACGCTGCACCACATCGTCACCGAAGGCTGGGCCATGGACATCTTCGCCCGCGAGCTGGGCGAGCTGTACGAAGCCTTTGTCGATGACCGCGAGTCGCCACTGGCGCCGCTGCCGGTGCAGTACCTGGACTACAGCGTGTGGCAACGGCAATGGCTGGAAAGCGGCGAGGGCGCTCGACAACTGGCCTACTGGAAGCATCGCCTGGGCGACGAGCACCCGGTGCTGGCGTTGCCTGCCGACCGCCCGCGTCCGGCAGTCCAGAGTCACCGTGGCGAGCTGTACCGCTTCGAACTCGATCCGGCACTGGTGGCCCGCGTGCATGCTTTCAATAGCCAGCGCGGCCTGACCCTGTTCATGACCATGACCGCCACCCTGGCCGCCTTGCTGCACCGCTACAGCGGCCAGCGCGACCTGCGTATCGGCGCGCCGGTGGCCAACCGCATCCGCCCGGAAAGCGAAGGCCTGATCGGCGCTTTCCTCAACACCCAGGTGCTGCGCTGCGAGCTGGACGGCCAGATGACCGCCAGCGCGCTGCTGGAGCAGATTCGCCAGGCTGCCATCGAAGGCCAGTCGCACCAGGACCTGCCGTTCGACCAACTGGTAGAGGCCCTGCAGCCCCCACGCAGCAGTGCCTACAACCCGCTGTTCCAGGTGATGTGCAACGTGCAGCGCTGGGCATTCCAGCAAAGCCGCACGCTGGCCGGCATGCAGGTGGATTACCTGGTCAACGATGCCAGCGCCACCAAGTTCGACCTTTACCTGGAGGTGACCGACCTGGACGGCCGGCTGGGCTGCTGCCTGACCTACAGCCGCGACCTGTTCGACGCGCCGCGTATCGCGCGCATGGCCGAGCACTGGCAACAACTGCTGGTCGGTTTGCTCGACAACCCGCAACACCGCCTGTGCGAACTGCCAATGCTGAGCAGTGCCGAGCGACAAGTGCTTACAGGCCAATTGCAGGGCGAACACGATTTCGACCTTGGCCAGACCCTCCACGGTCTGTTCGCCGCCCAGGCCGCGCGCACGCCACAGGCTGGCGCGTTGACCTTCGCCGGCCAGCACTTGACCTACGCCGAGCTCGACCAGCAGGCCAACCGTCTGGCGCGTGCCCTGCGCGAACGGGGTGTCGGCCCGCAGGTGCGCGTGGGCCTGGCGCTGGAGCGCTCGCTGGAAATGGTCGTCGGCCTGCTGGCCATCCTCAAGGCCGGCGGCGCCTATGTACCGCTCGACCCCGAGTACCCGCTCGACCGCCTGCGCTACATGATCGAAGACAGCCGCATCGGCTTGCTGCTCAGCCAGCGTGCGCTGCTGCACACCCTGGGCGAGCTGCCTGAAGGCGTGGCCAGCTGGAGCCTGGAAGACGATGCCGCCAGCCTGGCGGCCTACAGCGATGCGCCGCTGGACAACCTCAGCCTGCCGCAGCACCAGGCTTACCTGATCTACACCTCAGGCTCCACCGGCAAACCCAAGGGCGTGGTGGTCAGCCATGGCGAGTTCGCCATGCACTGCCAGGCGGTGATCGCTGCATTCGGCATGCGCAGCGATGACTGCGAGCTGCATTTCTATTCGATCAACTTCGACGCTGCCAGCGAGCGACTGTGGGTGCCGCTGTTGTGTGGTGCGCGTGTGGTGCTGCGCGCCCAGGGGCAGTGGGGCGCCGAGGACATCTGCCAGTTGGTGCGCGAGCAGCAGGTAAGCATTCTGGGCTTTACCCCCAGCTACGGCAGCCAGCTGGCGCAGTACCTGGGCGGGCGGGGCGAACAATTGCCGGTACGCCTGGTGATTACCGGGGGCGAAGCGCTGACCGGCGAGCACCTGCAACGCATCCGCCAGGCCTTTGCACCGCAGCAGTGCTTCAATGCCTACGGCCCGACCGAAACCGTGGTCATGCCGCTGGCGTGCCTGGCGCCAGACGCGTTGCCAGCAGACCTTGGCAGCGTACCGATCGGCCGCGTCATCGGTAGCCGTACGGCCTATATCCTCGACGAGGATCTGGCCTTGTTGCCGCAAGGCGGCATTGGCGAACTGTATGTCGGCGGCGCCGGCCTGGCCCAGGGTTATCACGACCGGCCAGGCCTCACTGCCGAGCGCTTTGTCGCCGACCCGTTCAGTGCCAAAGGCGGGCGCCTGTACCGTACCGGAGACCTGGTACGCCTGGGTACCGATGGCCTGGTGGAGTATGTCGGCCGTGCCGACCAGCAGGTGAAGATCCGCGGCTTCCGCATCGAACTGGGCGAAATCGAGAGCCGCTTGCAGGCGCACCACGATGTCGACGAGGCCGTTGTGTTGGCGCTGGACTTGCCGGGCGGCAAGCAGTTGGTGGGCTATCTGGTGTGCAGGCAGGCCACCGCCAGTAGCGACGCGCAACAACTGCTGCGCGAAGCGGTGAAAGCCGATGCCCGCCAGCACCTGCCCGACTACATGGTGCCTGCGCACCTGGTGCTGCTCGATAGCCTGCCGCTGATGGGCAACGGCAAGCTCGACCGCCGTGCGCTGCCGCTGCCGGACCTTGAGCAGGCGCGGCAGCAATACCAGTCCCCTGGCAATGAGGTGGAAGCACAGCTGGCGCAGATCTGGCGCGAGGTGCTCAACGTTGCCCGGGTCGGCGTGCAGGACAACTTCTTCGAGCTGGGGGGCGACTCGATCCTGTCGATTCAGGTGGTCAGCCGCGCCCGGCAGGCCGGCTTGCAATTCACGCCGCGCGACCTGTTCCAGCATCAGACCATCCAGACCCTGGCAGCTGTGGTTCAGCTCAGCGAAGCCGTGAGCACGGTGGAGCAGGGACTGCGCCAGGGCCAGGCCGGGTTGACGCCGATCCAGCACTGGTTCTTCGACAGTGACGTGCCACAGCCGCAACACTGGAACCAGGCCGTGCTGCTGGAGGTGCGCCACCCCTTGGTTGAGGCCACCCTTGAACAGGCGTTGGCTGCGCTGGTGCAGCACCATGACAGCCTGCGTCTGCGCTTCAGCGACGCCCAGGGCCGCTGGCAGGCCCAGTACGTGCAGCCTGGCGCCGAGCAACTTCTTTGGAGCGCCACTGTCGCCGATTTCAATGATTGTCAGGCACTCTACACCGACGTGCAGCGCAGCCTGGACCTGCAACAGGGGCCGCTGCTGCGCGCCTTGCTGGTGCGTGACGGGCAGGGCACTCAGCGGTTGCTGCTGGCGATTCATCACCTGGTGGTTGATGGCGTGTCCTGGCGGGTGCTGCTGGAAGACCTGCAGGCGCTGTACCGTGGCCAGCCTCTGCCGGCCAAGACCCACGCCGTCGGCGACTGGGCCGCGCGCCTGGCCAGCTACGCCGGCAGCGATTCGCTGCGTGACGAACTGGCCTGGTGGCAAGGCCAGCTGGGCGGTGTGCGTCGCGAATTGCCGTGCGACCATCCGCAGGGCGGCAACTTGCATCGCCATGCTCAAACCCTGGCCATCGGCCTGGACGTGGAGCAAACCCGACAGCTGTTGCAACTGGCCCCGGCGGCTTACCACACCCAGGTCAACGACCTGCTGTTGACTGCACTGGCGCGGGCCTTGTGCCGCTGGAGCGGCGATGAAGAAGTGCTGGTGCAGCTCGAAGGCCATGGCCGTGACGGGCTGTTCGAAGACATGGACCTGACCCGCAGCGTCGGCTGGTTCACCAATGCCTACCCATTGAGCCTGCGTCCGCTGCCAGGTGAAGACGACGCGGCGCGGGCCGGTTCGATCAAGCGCATCAAGGAACAACTGCGCCATGTACCGCACAAGGGCCTGGGCTACGGCGTACTGCGCTACCTGGCGGATGCCGCCGGGCGCGAGCAGATGGCGGCCTTGCCGCAGGCGCGCATCACCTTCAACTACCTGGGCCAGTTCGACCAGCAGTTCGACAGTGCGGCCTTGTTCCAGCCCCTGGAGGCACCGGCCGGGTTGGCGCATGACCTCGATGCGCCGTTGCCCAACTGGGTGAGCGTCGATGGCCAGGTGTATGGCGGTGCTCTGCAACTGCGCTGGACCTTCAGCGCCGAGCGCTACGATCAGCAGACCATCGCGGGTCTGGCCGAGGCCTATCGTCAGGAGCTGCTGGCGCTGGTCGCGCATTGCCTGGCCGATGGCAATGGCAGCTTCACCCCATCGGACTTCCCGCTGGCGCACCTGACTCAGGAGCAGATCGACGCATTGCCGGTACCGGCCGCGCAGATCGAGGACGTTTACCCGCTGACGCCGATGCAGGAAGGCATGCTGCTGCACACCCTGCTGGAGCCGGGCACTGGCCTGTACTACATGCAGGACCGCTACCGCATCAACAGCGCCCTCGACCCCGAGCGTTTCGCCCAGGCCTGGCAGGCCGTGGTGGCGCGCCACGAAGCGTTGCGCGCCTCGTTCAGCTGGAACAGCGGCGAGGCGATGCTGCAGATCATCCACAAGCCGGGCAACCTGGCGGTGGACTACCAGGACTGGCGCGGCCTTGCTGAGGATGCCCAGGAGCAGCGCCTGCAGGCCCAGCACAAGCAGGAGCGCGAGGCCGGCTTTGCCTTGCTCAGCGAAGCACCGTTCCACCTGCGCCTGGTGCGCGTGGCCGATGAACGCTACTGGTTCATGATGAGCAACCACCACATCCTTATCGATGCCTGGTGCCGCTCGCTGTTGATGAACGATTTCTTCGAGGTCTACCAGGCCCTTGGCGAAGGCCGTCAGGCCCAACTGCCGGTGCCACCGCGTTACCGCGATTACATCGGTTGGCTGCAGCGCCAGGGCCTGGACGATGCACGCGCCTGGTGGCAGGCCAACCTGGCTGGCTTCGAACGTGCCACAGCCATCCCGAGCGACCGCCCGCTGCGCCATGACCACGCCGGTAGCGGCATGGTCGTCGGCGACTGCTACACCCGCCTGGAGGTGAGTGATGGTGTGCGTCTGCGCGAACTGGCCCAGGCTCATCAGCTCACCGTCAACACCTTCGCCCAGGCGGCCTGGGCCTTGGTGTTGGCGCGTTACAGCGGCGACCGCGATGTGGCCTTTGGCGTGACCGTGGCCGGGCGCCCGGTGAGCATGCCGCAGATGCAGCGCACCGTTGGCCTGTTCATCAACAGCGTGGCCCTGCGCGTGCAGTTGCCCATCGCTGGTGAGCGCTGCAGCGTACGCCAGTGGCTGCAGGGCCTGCTGCAAAGCAACATGGAACTGCGCGAGTACGAATACCTGCCGCTGGTGGCGATCCAGGCGTGCAGCGAGCTGCCCAAGGGCCAGCCGCTGTTCGACAGCCTGTTCGTGTTCGAGAATGCGCCGGTTGAAACCGCCGTGCTCGATCACGCCCAGCACCTGAACGCCAGCTCCGACTCGGGCCGTACCCACACCAACTTCCCGCTGACGGCGGTGTGCTACCCGGGTGATGACCTGGGCCTGCACCTGTCGTTCGACCAGCGCTACTTTGACTACCCGACCGTCGAGCGCCTGCTGGCCGAATTCAAGCGCCTGCTGCTGGCGCTGGTACAAGGCTTTGAAGGGGAGGTGAGCGAGCTACCGTTGCTGAGCGCCCAGGAGCAAGGCTTCCTGCTGGAGGATTGCAACCGGACCGAGCGGGTTTATCCGCTGGAACAGAGCTACATCGCGCAGTTCGAAGCGCAGGTCGTGGCGCATCCACAGCGTACCGTGGCCCGCTGCCTGGAGGCGTCCTACGATTACGCCGGGCTGAACCTGGCGGCCAACCGCCTGGGCCATGCGCTGGTGGCTGCCGGGGTCTGCGTGGACCAGCCAGTGGCACTGCTTGCCGAGCGTGGGTTGCCGCTGCTGGGCATGATTGTCGGCAGCTTCAAGGCCGGCGCCGGCTACCTGCCGCTGGACCCGGGCCTGCCGGCGGCGCGCCTGCAAAGCATCATCCAGCTCAGCCGCACGCCAGTGTTGGTGTGCAGCGCGGCCTGCGCCGAGCAGGGGCGGCAGTTGCTCGGTGAGCTGGAGGCTGCGCTGCGGCCGCAACTGCTGGTCTGGGAGGACGTCCAGGCCAACCCGATCGCAAGCCACAACCCGGGCATCCACAGTGGCCCGGACAACCTCGCCTATGTGATCTACACCTCAGGCTCGACCGGCCTGCCGAAAGGGGTGATGGTCGAGCAGCGCGGCATGCTCAACAACCAGCTGAGCAAGGTGCCTTACCTGGCGCTGAGCGAGCAGGACGTGATCGCCCAGACCGCCTCGCAAAGCTTCGACATCTCGGTCTGGCAGTTCCTGGCTGCGCCGCTGTTCGGCGCCAAGGTAGAGATCGTGCCTAACGCCATCGCCCACGACCCGCAGGGCCTGCTGGCGCACGTGCAGGCCACCGGCATCACCGTGCTGGAGAGCGTGCCGTCCCTGATCCAGGGCATGCTGGCCAGCGACCACCAGGCCCTCGACGGCCTGCGCTGGATGCTGCCGACCGGCGAGGCCATGCCACCGGAGCTGGCGGCGCAGTGGCTGCAGCGCTACCCGCAGATCGGCCTGGTCAATGCCTATGGGCCGGCGGAGTGCTCGGATGACGTGGCGTTCTTCCGCGTCGATGCCGCCTCGACCCAAGGCAGCTACCTGCCAATCGGCACGCCCACCGATAACAACCGGCTGTACCTGTTCGGCGAGGACCAGGCACTGGTGCCGCTGGGTGCGGTGGGCGAGCTGTGCGTGGCTGGCACGGGTGTAGGCCGTGGCTACGTCGGTGACCCGGTGCGCACGGCGCTGGCGTTCATCCCTCACCCTTACGGGGCGCCGGGCGAACGCCTGTACCGCACTGGCGACCTGGCGCGGCAACGCCCGGACGGTGTGCTGGAGTACGTCGGGCGCATCGACCATCAGGTGAAGATTCGCGGCTATCGCATCGAGCTGGGCGAAATCGAGGCCCGGCTGCATGAGCAGGCGGAAATTCGCGATGCCGCCGTGGCGGTGCAGGAGGGCGTGAACGGCAAGCATCTGGTTGGCTACCTGGTAGCGCACCAGGGCGTCAGTGCCGATGCCGCGTTGCTGGAGCAGGTCAAGCAACGACTGCGTGCAGAGTTGCCGGAGTACATGGTGCCGTTGCATTGGGGCTGGTTCGACAGCTTGCCGCACAACGCCAACGGCAAGCTCGACCGCAAGGCCTTGCCAGCCATCGACATCGGCGGCCAGTACAGTCAGGCCTATCAGGCGCCACGCAATGAATTGGAGGACGTGTTGGCGGGTATTTGGGCCGATGTGCTCAAAGCCGAGCGGGTGGGGGTGCACGACAACTTCTTCGAGCTGGGCGGGCATTCGCTGCTGGCCACGCAGATCGCTTCGCGGGTGCAGAAGCAGCTACAGCTGAACGTGCCGCTGCGGGCGATGTTCGAGTGCAGCACGGTGGAGGCGTTGGCCGAGTATGTTCAGGGGCTGCAGGGCAGTGCGCTGGATGATGACAAGGTCGACCGGCTCAGTGACCTGATGGCGGAGCTGGAGGGGTTGTGATGGGCAGGGGCGCCTGGCGCCCCCTCTCGATGGCCACGGTACTTAGACCGAAGCATTGATAAAGGCTTCATCCAGCGATTTGGCACGGTGGCGTTCCATGAACTGTCCACCACTGTCAAACGCTTCCAGTCGTTTGTTTGCGAGCATATAAAAGCGCTGGCAGTTTCTCGTGATTTCCTCTGTGTAATGAGAAGATATCAGCACGCTCGCACCTTCCGCGCACGCGCTTTTTATACCGAGCCATATATAATGTCGAAATTCAGGGTCTACGCCAGCCGTTGGCTCGTCAAGAATGATCAAGTCACTGTTTAAAAGCAACAAGGTCAGCGTGAAGTAGCTACGAATTTCACCGTAGCTGCAATTGGCGGCTTTTTTCTTGGCGATTTCTGCATATCGCTTGGACAGTGACGGGGACCATTTGGCTAGTTTCGAGAGAATCTCTGTGTGATCTGGGGAAGCGTTGGGGGTCAGGCTGGTGATAAGCTTGCCCGCTTCGTTCATACGCAGTAATGGGGGCGGTGTAAGGATTTGCGTCAAATAGGCCTGACGCCTGGATAAATTGGAAATGGCACCTTTTGCCGGTTTCTTTATTTTACAGATGAGGTCGAAAAGGGTTGTCTTTCCGGCCCCGTTGTTGCCCAGAATGCCGACCAGTTCCCCCGCTTTTATAGTGAGTTCAATGTCGTTCAGCAGCGGGTTTCCGCTGTATCCGAAGTGAAGGTTGTTTATAGTTAAAATGTCCATCAGTATCGGCTCCATATGGGTTGGATTCTGAAATACCTTCCGGTCAGGTATGTCGAGGCTGCAGAGGCCGAAAGTGCAATCAGGAAACTGCTGAGAAGGGGCATTTCGCCATGGAAGATCTGCGCGCTTAGAAAGAGCGGGTTGATCAGCGTTAGCGCCTGCGAAGCATCGTTGGCTGGGTAACGATGAAGAGTATGCAGGGGGCCAGTGCTGACCAAAGAAGCGATGTGGGCTCCCTCAAGTGCTCAGTGGTCAAGATTTTTGTGATGCTCGTGATTTTTTGTGCGCTGCGGATACAGTGGTTTGGATTCATGAGTAGACCATTTTGGTGTCATGGTTGCGGTGTTATTTGATTTCGCAGTGAGTGTAGAAGCCAATGCCATGAGGGTAATGCCATATTGATTTTCCATGAGTGTCTCCTGGTTGTTGGTGTGGTCTGAAATGTATGGGTATGGAGGTTTAGGCGTTCGGCGGTTTCAAGTCAATCTTTCGGTGGGGATGGCGTGGCTGGACGTGATATTGGAATGTTCGGTTTAAAGCTATTTTTGTGGGAAAATTCTTCAGAATGGTCTTGCTTAAACCTGATAGTGTTTTTTTGGGGTTTATTTTTTCTTCTAATTGTGTAAGAAGTTTCTGTTTTTGATGCTCGAACGCTCTGTTGTGAGCGTCCGAGAGTTCTTTGTTGTGCGTGTGTGTAGGATTTGAATAAGGGAAGCAAGCAAACGATGTTTAACGACAGGGTGTGCCGAATAATTGTTTCCAGATATGTTGAGTGGCAGATTTAAATCTGCGCGAGGTAGATTTGCCCGGCTGGGAGACTTAATGCTTGCGTAAGAACGGCCTGCGCCCAATCACCAATGTGTCTCCACTCCCGATCAGCGTAGGAGCGGGTTTACCCGCGAATACAATGGCGGCGGCAACGGTGAACGGCTGGTGGAAATTGGCCAGCAGGTCCGGCCCTTTCGCGGGTAAACCCGCTCCTACACCCGACCGCGCAGGCCTTGCGATCACGGGCCTGGCGCAAAACCCAGCCGTTAGCGCGAGCCCCGTAGGAGCGGGTTCACCCGCGAACACCGGCGTAGCCGGAGCCATGCCCCGCGTCACCTGCTTCGCGGCGCTCGATCTGTGCCCCACCACATGCACTAGCGCTTGCCAAGAATCTTCCCCAGCATCTCCGGCCGTGGTGCCCCTTGCTGGCTTTGCAGGTTGCCTTGCTCATCCTGATAGAAAATGGCCGGGGTCGCCTGCAACCCCATCTCTTCCATCAACGCCATGTTCGCCGCCAGCTTCTGTTGCACAGCCTCTGGCACCTGTTCCAGCGCCTTCAGGGTGCTGGCCTTGCCGGCCTTCTCATGCTGTTGCAGTGCCTTGGCCGGGTCTTTCGCTGCCAGCAGCGCCGCCGACTTGCCCGGGCTGTCTTCGCGGATGATGCCGACCATGATATGGCGCAACTGCACCTTGCCCGACTCCACCCATGGCCGCGCCTGTTCCCAGAACATGTTGCAGTACGGGCAGTTCGGGTCGCTGAACAGGTACACCTTGCGCGGCGCATCGGCCTTGCCGTCGGCGATCCACGCGGTTTTTTCCATTTTCGCCCAGATTTCCTGGCTCATCGGCGCGTATACCAGCTTTTGCAGCGGCTCGGCGCTCAGGTCTTTGCCCTGTTCGTCGAACAGGCTGCCGACCAGTACATGCTTGCCGTCAGGGGTCAGGTACAGGGCCAGGGCGTTGTTCTGGTACTCGGCGGCATAACCGCGCAGGCCGTTGGGCGCATCGAAGCTGCCCTTGATCACGGCGCCCTTAGCTTGCAGCTGCTGAACCGCCTTGGGCAGTTCTTCGGCCTGCAGGGCAGGGGCGGCCAGCAGGGCCAGGGACAGGGGCAGCAGTGCAGTCAATCGCATGTCAGTTTCCTTGTGCGGCAGGGGCGGGCGCAATGGCCCGGTCGAAAGGTTCCAGGGCGTGGCGCAGGCTGGCCCGGGACAGTTCGCCCAGGTGGCTGCCGACCAGCCGCCCGTTGGCGTCGTAGAACAGGGTGGTGGGCAAGGCCATGGAGCCGACACGCTGGGCCAGCAGGCCGGTGCCGTCGAACAGCACGTGGGTCAGGCTCAGGCCGGTGGTGGCGAGGAAGGTGCTGACGTTTTCCGGGGTCTCGCCCTGGTTGACGAACAGGAAGGTCACGTGCGGGTAAGCGCTTTGTGCCTGTTGCAGCACTGGCATCTCACGCCGACACGGTGGGCACCAGGTGGCCCAGATGTTGATGACCAGCGGCTTGCCGCGGTAGCTGTGCAATGCCACGGCCTGGCCGCCAGCGTTGCGCAGGCTCAGTTCGGGCAGCTCGGTGCCTTTGCTGTACAGGTGGCCACCCAGGCTGGCCAGGCCCCAGAACAGTGCGCCGCTGAACAGCGCCCAGCCTAGCGGGCGGCGCAGGCCGGGGTGGCGCCAGCTTTGCCACAGGGCTCCGAGCACGATGCCGGCAAGGCCCGACCAGAACAGGAAGCCGCCGTCACGGATGTCGATGATTTGCAGGGGGTCGTCCCGGTACATCGGCCAGTAGGCCAGTACGAAGCCGGCGCGGGCACACAGCAGGCCGATCAGGAACAGGTTGAACAGCGCCGATTCCGGGCTCTCGCCACCACGTCGGGCGACCCACCAGCCGACCACGCTGGCGATCACCAGGGCGGTGAGCATCAGCAGGTGGTTGAGGGCCATGGTCAGTGGCCCGAGTGTTACGGTCAGCATCAGCCTTGGCTCCTGGTCTGGATCCAGTGTTGCTGGAACGCTGCTGCGTCCACCTCACCGGTGATGCGCCGCGCGCGGCGTTCTTCGCCTTCCGGGCCGATCCAGATGATGCTGGGCGGGCCGGGTACTTGGTAGCGCTGCAGCAGGGCTTTGCTGGCGGGGCTGTCGGCGGTCACGTCCAGGCGCAGCAGGTGCACGCCGGCCAGGCCGGTCTGCACGTCGCTGCGGGCGAACACCTGTTTTTCCATGACTTTGCACGACACGCACCAGTCGGCATAGTAGTCGAGCATCACCCACTGGCCGCGGGCTTTGGCCGCGTCCAGCTCACGTTGCAGGTCCTCGGGGCGGCTGACGGTGACGAAGCTGTCCTCGGCATGCTGGCCAGCGGCCGCTGTGCTGCCACCCCCGGTGAACGGGCGTAGTGGCTGCCAGAGGTCGTCGCCGCCTGCTGCCGCACCGACCAGCAACAGGCCGCCCCACAGGGCGCCCAACAGCGGTACGGCGCGCAACGCCGGCAGCCGCTGCAGGGCCGGCCAGGCAGCCCAGGCCAGGGCGATCAGCCAGGCGCCGCTCAGTGCCAGCAGCAAGGTAGCAGGCAGCAGGCTGCGCACGGTGTACAGCGCCATGGCCAGGAACACGAAACCGAACACACCCTTGACCCGGTTCATCCACGCACCCGGGCGCGGCAGATAACGGTTGCCCAGGGTTACCAGCAACAGCAGCGGCACGCCCATGCCCAGGCCGAGGCTGAACAGCACCAGCGCGCCTTGCAGTACGTCACCGCTCTGCGCGATGTACAGCAGCGCACCGGCCAACGGCGCAGTCATGCACGGGCCGAGCAACAGGCCGGACAATGCCCCGAGCAGTGCCGCGCCGTACAGGTTGCCGCCACGGGTACCTTGCCCGGCGCGGTCCAGGCGGTCGCGCAGGGCGGCAGGCAGTTGCAGTTCGAAGACGCCGAACATCGGCAGGGCCAGCAGCACGAACAGCCCCGCCAGGCTGCCCAGCAGCCAGGGTTGCTGCAGCCAGGCCTGCAGGCTGGCACCCAGCAGGGCAGCAACCACCCCCAGCCCGGCGTACACCAGGGCCATGCTCAGCACATAGACCCCGGCCAGCAGCCAGCCGCGCCGGGCACTGGCGCCATTGCCCAGCACCAGCCCGGCAAGGATCGGCAGCATCGGCAACGAGCAGGGGGTGAAGGCCAGCAGCAGCCCAAGGCCGAAGAACGCCAGCAGGCTCCAGGCCAGGTGGCCTTGCTGAAGGCCGCTGGCCAGGGCCTGGTCGCTGGCTTGCTCGGCGGCAGGCGTTACGCTGCCACCCAAGTCGATCGAGGTGGTTTGCGGCGGGTAGCACAGACCGGCATCGGCACAGCCCTGCCAGCCCAGGCGCAACTGACCCTGGGCGTTGGCAGGCAATAGCAGTTCAAGCTGGTCGCGGTACACCGCGCTGTCGCCGAAGAACTCGTCGTGATGGTTGAGTGCCGGTGGCAGTTGCGGGTGTTGCTCGGTGGGCAGGCCATCGAACTTCAGGCGCTTCTGGTACAGGTAGTAGCCCGGCTTGATCTGGAAGTACAGGCGCATCTGGCCGTCGGCCTGGCGGTCGTGGGTGAGCACGAAGGCTTGGTCAACCGGCAGGAAGTCTGGTTTCACATCGAACGGGTTGGCTTGCAACGGGCCGGCCAGTAGGAGTGTGAGGAAGAGCAGGAGAACGCGCATGTCTTCGCCTTGGCAGATCTGGGAGTGGGGCCATGCTGACCGGGGTTGATTAAATGAAGGTTAACGCGGGTGTTGGGGTTGGGAGTGGGTCAGGAGTAGTAAGAGTTTGCTCTGGGTTTGCAGGGTCTTCGTTGTTGGATTTTCGAGGGGGGCGGCGTTGGAATTTTGAGGGGACCGCGTTGGAATTTTGAGGTGTTTGCCGGGGGATTTTCA